>CAYYCR010000006.1:0-23021 GCA_964470385.1 uncultured Muribaculaceae bacterium
ACACAATACCATAGTCTTAACAGATTGTAAAAGAAACAATATTCGTATTTTGTATGAAAATAATAACAAATTTTTAAAATCTGCTAGACAGAAATGAGAAATTAGAAATATAAAGGAAACAAATATGTAAATTTATTAACTCAATCAAATTATATAAGGTTTGTGACTAGGCTATAATCAAATCCTATTTTGCAATTATTTTTTCCTTGTAAAATCTATAAAATTGTTATAAAATGGTACTAAGGTGAAAATAGGTGATAGAAATGAAGAAAAAGGGTTTCACTTTAATAGAACTGTTAGCAGTTATCGTAATACTAGCTATAATAGCAATAATTGCAACTCCAATAATTTTAAGCATTTTAACTAAGGTAAGAAAGAGTGCATTTCAAGACAGTGCTTATGGAATTATAGAAAGTGCAAAAGCATTTTATGCAGAGAGTATATTAGAAGAAAATGATTCAGTAGACCAAGTGTTTTCATTTGAAGAGGGAACAACAAATGAATTATCGTATAGTGGAAGTAATCCAAAAGGTGGTATTTTAACACTCAGCAGAAATGGAGAAATAGGACTCGCTATCCATAATAATGAATGGTGTGCGATAAAAAGTAAAACTGATACCAATCTAAGATTAATCAAATATGAAAAGGATAAATGTGTAATACCAGATGGAAGTGAATTACCTTTAATTTCAGTAAAAGATTTCAAAAGTGAAACAATAGAAAAAGGACTTGATAAATCCATATTAGAATATTTCAATGTTTTGTCTGGGAGTGTTACTTGTATAGATACCTCAAATGAAAATGTAGAAGTAACAAATACTAGTAGTTTAGATGTTGGTAATCATGAAATAAAATGTACTGTAGTGGAAAATGGAAATACAGTAACAGCAAATAAAACAATTGTAGTGAAATCATCAAGTAAAGTATTAACAGAAGAAATGATGATAGCAGAAGTAGGAGAAAATGGTTCCATAAGGAAAGATAATTTAGGAAATCCCAGATATGCAGGGAGTAATCCTAATAACTATGTATGTTTTGGAACAGAGAATAAAACCTGCGATGAAGAACATTTATATCGAATTATTGGGATTATAGACGGAAAAATGAAACTTATAAAAAATAGTTTCTATAGTACAGCTTTAAGATGGGATACAACTGGTGGAACATATGGTTCAAATAATTGGGATAGACCAGCCGATTTGAAAACAGAATTAAATGGGGCAAGTTTTTATAGTAATACAAATTATATCGACGAGACAAGTAAAAGTTATATTGCAAATGGTACATGGTATACGGGAGGAATAAATAGTACTTATACGTTAGGAACATTTGAGGATGCAGAAAGAAGTAGTTCAGCGACAGGATATATAGGATTAATGAGTATAACAGATTTTGGATATGGATCTAATAATGCAAGTTGTGAAAGAACAACCGTTTTAACCAACACTAATAATGCATGTATAAGTGATAATTACCTATTTAATAGTAGTACATATCAATGGACAATTACGCCGTATAGCGATAACACGTACGACGTGTGGCGTGTGACCGCGGGGGGTGTCCTCAACTACCTTGCGTACACGACCAGCGGCGTCCGTCCAGTCCTATATCTAGAATCCGATGTAAAAATAACAGATGGAGATGGAACAACCGAAAATCCATATCGTCTATCGAAGTAGTTATGTCGCCTGTGAAGCTTTGATGCTTCTAGGCACCCGTTTTTAGTCTTACATTGATCTCATAATTTAAATGTTGTTGAAGCAATATTATAAAGATAAGTAAATAATAAATAGAAAAGGTTAGGTGTTAAAATGAAAAAAAATAAAGGATTTACATTAGTAGAATTATTAGGAATTATAGGAATTATAGCAGTTATTTTATTGTTTGTAACCCCGTCTGTAATAGGAATGTTAAAAAAAGACGAAAATAAAAACTATGAACAATTTATAAAAACGATAGAACTTGCAACAGAAACCTATGTTAGTGCAAATTACAGTAACTATCCAGACTTATCTACAGCAGGTGGAACTTATACAATTTCATTACAACAATTAATGGAAGATGGATACCTAAAAACAACTTTAGTGAATCCAAGAACAGAACAAAAAATAAGCCCAACAGATAATGTACGTATCACAAAAAAAGCCGACGGAAGTTATGAATATGAATATATTGCAAGCTAGAAAAGGAGAAAACTATGAAAAAAACAATACGTGATTACGAATTGAAAAACAAAAAAGTAATTATTAGAGTAGATTTTAATGTTCCAATGAAAGACTCTAAAATTACAGACGACAATCGAATTAAAGAAAGCCTAAAAACGATTCAGTATGCCATTCAAAATCAAGCCAAAGTTATATTATTATCTCATTTGGGTAGAATAAAAACAGAGGAAGACAAAAAAACTAACACCTTAGCTCCAGTAGCACATAGATTAAGTGAATTATTAAATCAACCAGTAAAATTTATTCCACAAACAAGAGGAGAAAAAGTAGAAACAGAAATTTCATCTATGAAAATGGGAGAAGTAATTCTTTTAGAAAATACTCGATTTGAAGACCTAAACGGAAAAAAAGAAAGTGGCAATGATGAAGAACTTGGAGCATATTGGGCAAACCTTGGAGATATTTTTATTAATGATGCCTTTGGAACAAGTCATCGAAGTCATGCGTCAAACGTAGGAATTGCCTCACATCTTCCAAATGGAATTGGATTTTTAATAGAAAAAGAATTACACTTTCTCACCCCCGCAATAGAAAATCCAAACCAGCCATTTACAGTTATACTAGGAGGTTCTAAAGTAAAAGATAAAATTGGAGTCATTCAAAACCTAGTAACCAAAGCTGATTTTATTCTAATTGGAGGAGGAATGTCCTATACATTTTTAAAAGCCAAAGGATACGAAATAGGCAAATCTTTATTAGATGAAGAAAACTTACAATTTTGTAATGAAATTTTAGCGACATATTGTGATAAAATAGTATTACCAGTAGATTCTGTATGTACTACTTCTATTGAAAGCAATCAGGGAAAAATCGTAAGCATAGAAAACATAGAACCAAACCAAATCGGTGTTGATATAGGACCTAAAACAGTAGAATTGTTTCAAAAATATTTAGACCTTAGTAAAACAATCATTTGGAATGGACCTGTTGGAATTTTTGAACAATCAGCTTTTCAAAATGGAACAATGCAACTCTGTCACATTTTAAAACAAAATAATGGAACAACCATATTAGGTGGTGGAGATACGGCAAGTGCAGCCATTAATTTTGGATTTAAAAATGCTTTTGATCATATTTCTACAGGAGGAGGAGCTTCCTTAGAAATGCTTGAAGGAAAAAAACTCCCTGGGATTAGTATCATAGAAGAAGTTACAGAATAACAATAAAAGGAATGATATTATGAACCAAAAGTTAAAAAATAAATTAGGAATTTTATTACTTATTTTAGTTACAATCATAGTGCTTTATTTCGCACTCAAAGACGATTTTAATGAGATTATACATAACATTTTAACCATTAATATTTGGTGGCTTTTGGTAGCAATTTTTCTAATATTTAGCTATTGGTTTATGAAATCATACGTATTATATCAAACTGCTAGACACTTTAAAAAAGATTACCGAATCACACAAGCATTTAGAAATATATTATTAACCCAATTTTTTAATGGAATTACTCCGTTTGCAAGTGGAGGACAACCATTTCAAGTTTATGCTTTAAAAAAAGAAGGTATTCGTTTAACAGACGGAACCAACATTATCATACAAGACTTTATCGTTTATCAAATCGCACTAGTAATACTAGGAGTCTGTGCGATTATTACCAACTATTTTTGTCATCTTTATCCAGAAGTAGGTTTACTAAAACAACTAGTAACACTTGGTTTTATTATTAATACATTGGTAATTATTGTTTTATTTATCGTAGCATTTGCCAAAAAAATCAACTATTTTATCGCGGAGAAAGCTATTTACTTTTTAGGAAAAATAAAACTAATCAAAAAACCAGAACAAACAAGTCAAAAATGGAAAGAATATATTACCCAATTTCATGCTGGTGCTAGTATCTTAATGAAAGACAAAAAACATTTTTTATTACTTATTTTTTGGAACTTAATTGCCCTTATGAGTCTTTATTTAATTCCACTCGTTATCTTGTATGGAATTGGAAATTATACCAGCTTAACAGGAATAAAAGCTATCATTACCTCAGCTTATGTAATGCTAGTAGGATCTTTTGTTCCTATTCCTGGTGGAACAGGAGGACTTGAATATAGCTTCCTTTCCTTTTATGGAAATTTTATTACGGGAAGCACATTAAAAGCAGTGATGTTAGTTTGGAGATTTATTACTTACTATTTTGGAATTATGATAGGAGCAATAGCACTTAATACAAAGGAGAAAAGATAATATGAGAATTGGAATATTTACAGATACTTATCCTCCTTATATCAATGGAGTCTCTACTAGTATTGTTATGTTAAAAGGAGCTTTAGAAAAACTAGGTCATGAAGTATTTATTGTAACAGTCAATAATGAAAATATGAGTTATAAATACGAAGATGATGATAAAATTATTCGGTTGCCTGGAATTCCAATAGGCATTTATGACTATCGCTTAACAGGTATTTATCCAATTCGTGTGATTAACAAAATAAAAAACTGGAAATTGGATGTCATTCATTCCCAAACAGAATTTGGGGTTGGAACATTCGCTAGGCTAATTGCCAAACAAATGCATATTCCAATCGTCCATACTTATCATACGATGTATGAAGACTATGTTCATTATATAACCAAAGGATATTTTAATGGGACAAGCAAAAAAATAGTAGAATATTTAACAAAATTTTATTGTGATAAAACAGCAACTGAGCTCATTGTTCCAACCAAAAAGGCTTATGACTTATTTAAAAATAAATATAAAGTAGATAGAAACGTTCATATTATTCCAACAGGAATTGAAATAGAACGATTTTATCAAGAAAACTTTAAAGCTGATGATGTTTTGAAATTAAGAAAAAAACTCTCTATTGGAGAAAAAGACATTGTCATATTGTTTGTAGGACGACTTGGAAAAGAAAAGAGCGTTGATGTATTAATACGTGGTCAAAAAGAAATTGTAAAAAAACATCCAAACGTGAAATTGATGATTGTCGGAGATGGACCTGATTTAGACCATTTTAAACAGATGGTTTTGGACTTCCATTTAGAAAACAATGTGATATTTACAGGAAAAGTACCATATGATGACATCCCTATTTATTATGCAGCAGCTTCGATATTTGCAACCGCATCAAAAACAGAAACACAAGGACTTACAGTAATAGAAGCTATGGCAGCCTCACTTCCAGTTCTTGCCGTAGATGACGAGAGTTTTAGAATCGTTGTTGTAAATGAACTAAATGGATATTTGTTTGAAAACGAACAAGAATATGTAAAAAAAGTAATTCACCTAGTAGAAGATAAACAGGAATATCAAAGAATGAAAAAACAAGCTAGAATCAGTGCTGAGACACACTCTTCCAAATACTTTGCAGAACGTGTCTTAGATGTATATAGAATCGCAATAGAAGCAAATAATAGCGATAATAAAGATTCTTTTGTTGGGACTATTGAAGGATTAATAAAGAAGGGATTTTATGGAGAATAAAAAATTAATTGTTGGAAACTTAAAAATGAACTTACTTGCCGATGATATCAGTAATTATATAAAACAATTAGAGGGGCAAAAATTAAATGAGCAAATTGTAATATGTCCTAGTAGCATTTACATTCCTTATTTTTTAAAACAATCTTATAAAGTTGGAATACAGAATATCTTTTTTAGAGGAAAAGGAGCTTATACGGGGGAAATATCTCCAAGCCAAGCAGCATCACTCGGTGTAAAATATGTGATTGTTGGACATAGTGAACGAAGAGGATATTTTAATGAATCTGATCAAGATATTAATAAAAAAGTAGTTATGGCACTCAAAAATGGTTTGGAAGTCATATTATGTATTGGAGAAACAGCAGAAGAAAAAAATTTATTAAAAACAGCATGTATATTAAAAAGACAATTATTAAATGGGCTTCGTAATTTGGAAGAACAACAATTAAATCATATTACTATTGCATATGAACCAGTTTGGGCAATTGGAACAAATGTCATACCAACAAATAAAGATATTGAAGATAGTATTCTCTATATCAAAGGAATTGTATCAGAATACTTAAAATATGAGGATATTCCTGTTATGTATGGAGGAAGTGTAAACGACGAAAATATTCTGGAATTAAATAAAATTCCAAATGTGTCAGGATTTTTGGTAGGCGGTGCATCTACCGATGCAAAGAAGTTTTTAAAAATCATAGAAGTTGCTGTAAAAGAGTAGCTTCTTATTATTTTCGACAAAACTAGAACTTTTTCGCTCTAGTCAAAACGGAAAAAAAAGAGTTATAATTAAAATACAATAAAAGCAGTACTAGAGAGGGAGATTAATGATGGATAAAATAAAAGTATTAATGGTAGATGATAATTTAAATTTAGTAGAAATGGTAAAAGAATATTTTCGAAATCATGAAAACATTCAAGTCGTTTATGAGGCATATGACGGAGAACAGGGAATTCAATTAATAGATAAAGAAAAAGACAATTATGATGTCATTGTACTAGACTTAATTATGCCGAAAAAAGATGGGCTTTACGTTCTAGAAGAAATGAAAAAAAGAGGAATTTCAAAAAAAGTAATTGTGGCTACCAGTTATAATGCTAGTGAAGTAATTAGAGAAGTATCAGAGTATGGAGTTAGTTATTTTATACTAAAACCATTTGAATTGCCAGATTTAGAAAAAAGAATTTTAGAATCTAATAGGAAAAAGGAAACATCAAAGAATATAGATTTCTATTATAATAACCTACAAATATCAATTACAAAGATGTTACATGAACTAGGAATTCCGTCTCATATCAAAGGATATCAATATATCAGAGAAGGAATTGGAATTATCTTTGAACGTCCTGAAACGATTGGTGGAATTACCAAAGAACTATATCCAGAACTAGCGGATAAATTTGATACTACTGTATCTAGAGTAGAAAGAGCCATTAGACATGCCATAGAAGTCAGTTGGAATCGTGGTAACTGGACTTTGATGGAAGAAATATTTGGACATAGTGTTGATATTGATAAAGCAAAGCCTACAAATTCTGAATTTATTGTTACGATTGCAGACAAGCTTCGTTTGGATTTTCACAAAGTTGGTTGTTAATTTATATACATATTTTCATATTTTTGGTATAATCTAAAGTGGAGGATGTATATGGAAGAAAAAGAAAACCAAAATATTGAGAATGAATCTCAAAATAATACTCATGACTTTGTAAAGCAGGAAAATCAAGAATCAAAAAAGGAGAAAACACTTGATAATCAAGCAACGACTCCATTCGGCAAATCAACGAAAAATAAAAGTAAAATTTTATTAGTAGTTTTAGCAACGATTGGAATTCTGATCATCTTTTATCTCGTTTTCTATTTTAAAACAACAAATTCTAAACAAGTATTGGTAAATTCATTAGACCTTTGGACTGATAGCTTAGAAATACTGGAAAAACCAATGCGTGGCATGAAACAACTAAATTGGGAAGAAATGACCACAACTGGAACAGGAACCATTCAATTAGGCGATTTGTTTATGAATGAGGCAGTTATGGAAGATGAAGCAACATCATCTTTTATGAAAAAATTAAATACATTATCACTTAAGGCTGATGTCAGAATTAGTCAAAAACAAAAAAAAGCATTTGTAAATTTATTTAGTGATATGGAAAATGAACGACTATTTGATATTGTCTATGCCAATCAAAACCAAAAACAATATATTTTATTTAAGGGAGTGTTTGAAAAATATTTACAATTAGAACAAACACAAGATTTATTTAATGATGAAATAGATAAAGAAAAATTAAATGAGGATATTGAATATGTTTGGAATGTTTTAAAAGAAAGCTTAAAGAAAAATATCAAAACATCTTATATTAAAAAAGAAAATGAAACAATCACTGTAGATGGAAAAACGATTGATACAACCAAATTTAGTTTGATTTTTGATGAACAAGTAGGAGCAGAATTGATTGCTAATATTGTAAAAGATTTAAAAGCAGATGAAAGAGCAAATACATTTATCACGAGCTTTTATGAAGACTTTGACTCCTATGAACCAACAGAATTTATAGAATACCCAGTTATTGGTTACTCTGTAAACATTACAAAAGGATTACATAAAATTGTAAAGGCTAGCTTCATTATGGGAGACAATGATAGCTTTAATATTGAAAGTGGAAAAGAAAATGTAATCTCTATCGTAGAAGACGGAAATCTATTGATGACTGCTTCTATCAAAGAAGAGGATGACGGATTTACAGTAACATGTAAAACCACAGAAGAAGATAGCATGGAAATTGTGATAACAGGAAAAAAAGATGGAGAAAATATCGTTTATAATTTATCAAGTAAAGTAGATGGTTCTTCAGTAGTGGCAAATTTAACTTTGAATCAAAAAGAAATTAAAAAAGATGAAGCTTATAAAGAAGTAGCGGAATTAAGTATTACAGTAAAAACAGGTGGAATAGAAGTTCCAGTTGCTACTTTGAAATTTGATTTTGATACAACCAAAGGAGCAGAATTTGAAGACATCAAAGATTCTATTTTGATTACTGAATTATCAGAAGAAGATCAAAATAAAATTACTACTTACTTTGAAAATATGGCTCAAAAATTTATACAATAAAAAACTGTTCGAAAGAACAGTTTTATTTGTATATTATATAGATTTAATAATTTTTTCATGTTGTAATTAATGGAGTTAGATTCTATTCGGTTCAATGTAATCTAGGAGAATAAATAATAATCAAAAAATATCATAATCATAAAGAGAACAAACATACTTGATTCTTTTGACATACTTGGATGTAAATAGTAACTACATTTTGTATCAAAATTTATTAATTTATAAAATGCTATGCTATAATGATAATAGATTTAGAAAAATTATGGCATTACTGATAATGATTGGAGGCTGGTAATATAAAATAAACAAAATTAAAATTTTAATACATAAAATCGAAAACTAAAAAAATTGAATATTATATTTAGTTATTCGTTTTGATAAAAATATATGTTATGTATTAAATTTTAGGTGAAAAATTAAAGTTATTTATAAATTGATATTTTTAGTAAATATTATTATGTATGAAAGAAAGGAGAAAAAGAAAATGGAACTTTATAATTCACAAAATATGCCTTTGTCTAATGATTCACGTTTAAAAGTAATCCAAGAAAAAATTATTAGAGGTGAAGCGTTAACACTTTCAGAAAAAATTATGGCAGGAAGAGATCATCCAGTAAAAGAAATAAATGGATATCAATTTAAACCTGATCATGCTTATAGAGTGGTAAGTGAACGATTATTTGAAATATATAAAGAAAAACAGCTAATTGTTGGCACTGGACCTGATGATGAATATTTAGAATATGAAGAAAATGGAAAAACTTTCAATAATAATAAAGGTGTTGATTGGTATTTAGGAGGAGCTGAATTAAAATATGGTGATATTATATTAGAATGTCCAGCTGATAAAGAATATTTTACTCCAGCATTTGATAATGGGAATGGTATGTCTATGGATCCAACAATTAAATTTTTAAAATCATCAGGAGCAAAAAAACCAATACCTACAAGTATGATAACTAGAGTGATAAATGTTAAAATGATAAAAGAAAGGAAAAATGAATTAAATAGAGCAGAATTCTTGAAATTAAGAGATTTAGATAGACAACGTTTAGCACAGTTAAGACAGCAACAATTAATGGCTTCAATAACATCGGTAGAACAGGGACAATTAACGACGGGTGGGATGTCAAGATGAGTGAAGAATTGAAACAATCATTTGATGTTTTAGATATCAATACAAAACGAAATCAAATTAGTGATGAATTGTTAATTATACATGAATTAATAACAAAATATGAAGCCAATAGAAATATTAGTCCAATAACAAAAGTTAAAAATTATAATAGTGTAACGGATGTGAGTTTGAATGAATCGGAAATATTAACTTTTTTTTACGAAGATATTTATAATATACAGCAAGAATTAATAAGTTTATTAAGTTCATTAAACATTTAGGAGGTATATGATGGAAGTAATCAATAATAATATAGAATTTAAAATTACAAATTTAAAATATACAAAATATTATTTTTCCTCAGGAGAGTTATATAATGGTTGTCCAATTAAAACTTCAGTAGAAATTAAATTTGATAGTTATAATTTAAAAACCAATAAAAGTGTTGCTACAAAATATATAACGCATACATATTTAGAAAATCATTTTGGCGAACAAGTTAATTATCAAGAGTATGAATTGGAAAATTCAGAAAGTATACGTAATTTGTTAGAACAGATTGATTTAAAAAATTTAAAAAACAATTATTTTTCAGATAATCGTTTACAGCAATTTTCTCATTGGGAATTAGAATATAATAATTATTTTAAAATTTCTGGAACTTTTGATAATGAGATTTATGAAATAATAGAAATAAAAAGAATTTTGGAGTTTGATCAAATTGAAAAACAAGAATTAGAAAAGGTTGCAAAAAAGTTTAAAAATATGAAGTTTAGTATTTCAATTAAAGATGCTATAAAAAATTTTATACATAAAATGCAAAATGTTTCAGATATTGAAAAAGGCTTAATAAATGGAACAATCATTTTTGATATAAAAAATGCAAAAGAATTTACAGAATTGACTGAAGAATTAAATGAATTATATGATATTTCTAATGATAAAGTTATATTGCAAAATGAAGAGGAAATGAAGCAATTTTTGATGGATTGGTTAAAGAAAATAGAAGAAGTTAATAAAAAGATTGATGGAGAAATATAAAATATAGTCAATCGGTTAAAAATAATTCGTTTAAGATTAAAATGAAATTTTAGATAAGATTAGAAAAATAAAATTACATTTTTTGACAGAAGTCTAAAGAAGAAATTGATACAGACACTAAATAAAAATATTTTGAAATATCATAAAAATTGGATTTAGAAAAGAGGTAATACAATGAATAAGAAAATCAAAATTAATAAACTTGAATTTGAAGATGAAGAAACAAAACAAGCATTTTTGGCATATGTTGATGAAGTAAACGAATATAATAAAAAAGTAAAAAATGGTGAAGAACCAGATATCAATTTAGGAGATTTATTAAATAAATATCGGGATACCTTTTATGATGAAGAATTGGAAAAAAAATTGAAAGAAATTGAAGATAATAAAAAAGATTTTAAATTAAAAAATAATGATTTAGATGAAATGCTTGAGAAAATTGAAAAAAGACTTAAGGAACTTGAAGAAGAATATAAGGAATAGTTTTCTATGAGAATAATGATTTATTTGAGTAAGCAGGATAAATATATATATCAATAATATAAAGAATCATAAATAAAAAAGTACGATTTGTTTTAATCGTATTTTTTATGATAATGTTAATTGATGTTCCGCTTCGGTATTTAATTGATCACTTGGTTTAATATTAATTCCCATTTTTTTTACAATTTCGTTATCTAATATTGACATTCCAAGTATAAAACAAGTAGATTCGTCAAAGATAGTACCTTGTATCGAACATCGATCGATACAAATAGCAGTAAGATCGGTACCTATTAGATTTGCTCCATTACAATTAATTTCCTCGATATCTTGCCCTAAAAGATTTACATTTTCCAAATTGGCATTTTCAATCGATTTTAAATATAAACAGTCTAACCTTATTTTAGCATCAGTATTGGACAAATCTACTCCTCTAAGATCAGCATTTGTAAAATCGATTTTTTTTAGACTACAGTTTACTAATATTTCTTGGTCTAAAAAGAATGAATCGATTTCTTTTTTTTCATCAGAAATGGAACTAAAAAATAAAGAATTTGGAATACTAATTTTTTGTTCTGGATTTAATATTATTTTAGAAAGTTTTAAATTGGTTAAAATATTTTTGATATTACTTTTAACGTCATTGGATAATGAATTTTCCTCTGGTACCTGTGAATCCCCAATTAAATTAATAGAAGTATTAGAACCAATTAATTGTATCGTTTCTGGTATGGAATATGCAAATAGTTTTGATAATGTCCATTGTTTAGGCATAAAGAAGTGCTTTAATCTAATTGATAGGGGAATTTGATCATAGATTAAATGAGTTGGTTCACAAAAATATTTATCTTCAAAATTCTTACGAACGAAATCTTTTAAAAGCGATGGAAACATATCAAAAGAAATGTCTGGAATACTAGAAAATAACATATTTTTAATATCATCCTTTAACGGTACGAAATTTCCATTTTTTTCAAGTCCAATTTTATCTATTAAAAAGTCATATAAAAAATTATATTTTTGTTCTCCATTGATAATTAATCTGACGTATGTTTTTTGATTTTTTTGAAAGCATATATCACGTAAAGAATTTTTTTGTTGTTTTGTAGTCCTAAAAAAACTAATGGAAATATTATCATTTATATTAGGAATAGAACAAGAATGTGCTTTTACGTAAGTAGGATAGAGTTGCTGGTAGATAAAATCGAATGAAAAAATAGTTGCCAATTGATCCGCCATTTTTTCATGCATATTTAAATTAGATGGATGTGTTTGAATGAATGCTCGCCAAGCTGATGATGAATAATAAGGATGATGTAATGATGTTTCAATTGTTTCAGTTTTTTCAGACTGTGGCTCATAAACGAACATTTTTAAGTCTATGTTATCATCATAATAGTTATTTTGATTTAATATCATTTCAAGAACGTCTAAGCTTCCTGCAAATAGATTTTCAACGTCATTACAGACTTTATCTATTTTTTTATCCATATCATTTCCATATAATCCAGCAACTTTCATAAAATCGTGAAAACTGATTTTGTCTTTTTGTATCAAAAATTCCATATTATCTCTCACTTCTTTCCTCTTTTATAAGTTAAAAATTGTTTTCTATTTTAACACGTTTCTATCATTTGTCAAATTTAAAAAACTATTATTCCTATTTTTTTACCCTCTTTTTATGCATTTTTACTTAATTTTTTTCTTATTCTATGTTAAAATTGTATAGGAGGATGATACTATGAAACCAGTTGTATTATGTATATTAGATGGAGTAGGAATGAGAGAGGAAACAAAAGGGAATGCTTTTAAAGTGGCATCTACCCCAAATTTCGATTTCTTATGGAACCAATATCCACATTCTTTATTAGAAGCAAGTGGTGAACTTGTTGGTCTTCCTAATGGACAAATGGGAAATAGTGAAGTAGGACATATGAATATTGGAGCAGGAAGAATTGTCTACCAACCATTAGAACTTATCAATAAAAATATCAAAGAAAAAACAATATTTGAAAATGAAACTTTATTAGAAGTAATGAACCATGTAAAAGAAAATCACTCATCATTACATCTTTTTGGACTTCTTAGTGATGGAGGAATTCATTCTCATATCAATCATTTAATGGGACTACTAGATATGATAAAAAAAGAACAAATAGAAAAACTCTACGTTCATATTTTCACGGATGGGAGAGATACACTTCCTAATGTAGCAAACATATATGTAGAACAATTAGAACAAAAACTAAAAGAACTTGGAATTGGCAAAATTGCAACTATTTCAGGAAGATATTATGCAATGGATAGAGATAACCGTTGGGACCGTGTAGAAAAAGCTTATAATGCAATTGTAAATGGAATAGGAGAACAATATGAGAGTGCAAGTACAGCAATTGAAGAAAACTATAAAAAAGAAATCAATGATGAATTTATTGTACCAGCAATTATAAATCCAGAGGGAATGGTAAAAGAAAATGATGGTGGCATTGTATTTAATTATCGTCCAGATCGTTTAAGAGAACTATTTAGTGCTCTAACCAATAAAGAATTTAAAGGATTTCAAAGACCTTTTATTGCTAACTTAAAACTAGCAACTATGATGCCAGTAAGCGAAGAAGTCATAGGGAAACCAGCTTACCATTTAGAAGAATTAAAAAATACACTTGGGGAATATCTTAGTGGACTAGGAATGAGTCAATTAAGAATTGCCGAAACAGAAAAATATGCCCATGTTACTTATTTTTTCGATGGGGGAATAGAAAAAGAACTTCCAGGTTGTGAAAGAATCTTAATTCCATCCCCTAAAGTAGCAACTTATGATTTAAAACCAGAAATGAGTGCAATAGAAATTACCAATCGCTTATTAGAAGAATTAGATAAAAAGAGTTATGATGTTGTCATTTTAAATTATGCCAATGGGGATATGGTAGGACATACAGGAGACTTTCAGGCAACGGTAAAGGCAGTAGAAACATTAGATATTTGCCTAGGTCGCTTAAATCAAAAAATAGAAGAATTAGGTGGAATACTAGTAGTGACTGCTGATCATGGAAATTGTGATACCATGTTAGATAATCAGAACCGTATTGTAACCAGTCATTCTACTGCACTTGTGCCATTCATTGTAACGAAAAAAAATATGACGTTAGAAAATGGAAAACTTGGTGATATTGCTCCGACATTATTACATTTATTAAATGTAGAAATCCCTGTAGAAATGTCTGGAAAAAATTTAATAAAAGAATAGAGGTCAGTTATGAATAAAAGAACAATTGCAAAAGGTTTTATTATTGTAAGTGTTATATTTATTATTACACTATGTGCCATTTATGGTTATCGTTTGGTGCATTTTTATAAATTAGAACATCCAAAAGTGCAAAAGGAAGCAGAACGTTTACTTAACTCAACACTTACAGAACAAAATCATATTGTGACAAGTGGAGATGGATTATATCAAGATCATCAATCTTACTATTATAAGGGAAATGTTCAAGACAACTACGTTAGATACTCTAGTATTTTATGGCGAGTTGTTAGGGTAAATGAAGATGGTAGTGTGACACTCATTAGCGATACTCCCCTAACATCAATGGTATTTGGATATGAAGTAGATGATTTTAAAAGTTCTTATGTTTATAAATGGTTAAATGAAACATTTTATAGTCAGCTTAAAAATAGTGAACAATATTTATTAGATACTAATTATTGTGCTGATGCGATAACAGATTCTAACGATGTGAGTTGTGATAAGATAGAAACAAGTAAAGTAGCTATGATTAGTGTTTATGAATATTTAAAAGCAACAGGTAGTAAGAGTTACTTAAATGATTCCAAAAGTTTTTGGAGTTTGAGTCCTAATACGGAACATAAAATTTGGTTTATGAATCAAAATGGACTTGTCAATAATGAATCATTTTCAGGAGAAAGCTATCATAGTTACGGAGTAAGACCAATGATTACAGTCAAAGGTGATTTAAAAATACTTAGTGGAGTAGGTACCAGTGACGATCCATATCAATTTGAAAATAACACAAGTACTGTATTAAAAGAGCAGACAGTTGGAAGTTATGTAACTTATAGTGATCAAGTATGGAGAATGATAGAGGTCAATGATTTAGGAGTGAAAGTAGCATTAAATGGATATATAAAATTACAAGATACAGAAGTGAAAAATCAATTTGCAGAGGATTCTAATATCTTTAGCATTCAATCAACAGAAAATATTGGCTATTATTTAAATTCTACTTATTATGATTCTTTAAAAAATAAGGAATATTTGGTTGACTATCCATGGAAAGTTTCTTATTATAATAGTAGTCAAAAATACCAATATCCATTAGAGGCAGTAGAAACTGTACGGGCAACAGTTGGACTATTACAAATTAGCGATTTGTTCCTGAATGATTTTTCAGATTATGCTTTAATAAACCCAGCGAGTGGGGGAGATGGAACCATTTTTACAGTGTTAGAAGACGGTAGACTTTATGCTGGAATGATAACTGAACCATTAAAAATAAGACCTGCCATAGTATTAAAGGACAATTTAAACATCACAGGTGGAAGTGGAACTGAAAAAGATCCGTTTGTATTAGGAGTATAGAACATAGTGGGAAGTAAACGATTAAAAATTATGGTGATAATAACATCAGTACTAGATGTTCTCGCACTTTTCTTTCTTTTCTTTACTTATGGTCCAATTTCATACTTTAGAGAGTTATTAATTACAACTGCTATGACAACACAGAGTCATAAGTATTTGGCTCGTACCCTTTATAGTGAGACCTATATCAATCGCATATTAAAACAAAATTATGTAGTGGATCTAAATGAAAATACAAATACTAGTGATATACAAATCGGTAACACAAATAATGTTACAACATATGAATCCATATATGAAGAACAAATATTAAAACACGATACAGAAAATGATCTTTATAAAATTATTCCCCTAGAGGGAAACAATTACAAAGGATATTTGGTGGCTATATATGATCCATCTAGGGTTTCTTTAATTATTTCAAAAGACTATGGTACGAAAGGTCAAATGTTAGAAAGCATGGCAAAATATTATAAAACGAAAGTTGCCATTAATGCGAGTGGATTTCAAGACTTTGACGAGTATGGAAATGGAGCTGTTGCTGCTGGTACTTCTATTTTGGACGGGAAAGTGATTAGTGGAAGTGCCAATGTAAAAGCAAAATTAATTGGTTTTAATCATGATAATGTCTTAATGTTGATGAATGCAACAGCAAACGAAGCGATTGCCTCTGGAATGAGAGATGCAGTAGAATTTGGTCCATTTTTAATTGTCAATGGAAAAACGGCTGAGATTAAAGGAAATGGTGGTTGGGGAGTAGCACCTAGAACAGCAATTGCCCAAAGAAAAGATGGAATTGTATTGTTTGTTGTGATAGACGGAAGACAACCTGGTTATAGTTTGGGTGTGGATATGAAAGAACTTACCAATATATTACTTCGTTATCGTGCTTACAATGCTGCGAATTTAGACGGAGGAGCTTCAAGCAGTCTGAATATTGAGGGAAAACTTTATAGCAAACCATGTGCTTATAGTGATAGTGGAGAACGTTTTTTACCGAATGCTTGGGCATTGAAATAAAAAAGCAATACTGATTTTGGTATTGTTTTTTTAATTTGTTTATGATATAGTTAGGGTAGTTATAGGAGTGATAATAATGAATTTAGAAGAGTATTCGAGAGTGTCAGAAGAAGAAAAAATGAAATATTCTGCATCAAATTTAAAAAAACTGATAGATGGAGAACTGGTTAATGTGAATCCATTAATGGAAATGCCAGAACCAGAAATGAGGTTATATTTTATAGACGATAATTATTTTCAAACTATTGATGAATTATTACAATATTGTAGAGTTAATAGATTATCTACAAATGGATTAGGTATCTTAGAATATTATAGAAATCTTGCAGGTCGCAAGGATGTAATAAAAAAACAAAGTAATACGATATTTATGTTATATACTGCTGTTGATGAAGACGGATATGGTATTTATAATTATGAAAGAAGTGTATATCGTGGCAAATTTACTTGGGAATATAGTCATGGAAGTATAAGAGAAATGTATAAATCTTTTAGGGATAGAGGCATAGTTTTCGAGGATGACATTTATGCTAAACAAGATGAAAGGAATAAACAACTTGTAAAAATGTGTAGAGAAAATAATCTATTTGGTATGGGAAGAAAATAGTTTCTTAGGTAGCAATTAAAGGGGCTACTTTTCTAATATTTTGTTAAACTATATTTAGTGATTGATTTTATATCAAATGTTGGGTAAAAGTTGTAGAAAACTACGACAATATATTACTTCGTTATTGTGCCTACAATACTGCAAATTTAGACGGAGGGGCTTCAAGCAGTCTGAATATCGAGGGAAAACTTATAGCAAACCATGTGCTTATAGTGATAGTGGAGAACGTTTTTTACCGAATGCCTGGGCATTGAAATAAAAAAGCAATACTGATTTTGGTATTGTTTTTTTGTCAATCATATTCTCTATTTTGTAAATTTAAAACTTTCTACCGTAAATATTGAAAATGTATTTCAAGATTTTGAATATTCACCATAGTAAAGAATTGTAAATTGTAATAAATTTGTAAACTTTTGTGAAGTAAAAATGAGTTTGTATATAGAATGTATATCATACAATATTTTATAGAAAATATTTCTTCAATATCTGTTTGATAAAACGATACTTTTATAATATAATAAAAAGAGAAAAAGAGGTGATTCTAATGTTTCAAATTGGAAATATAAAGCTTAAAAATAATATTGTTCTAGCACCTATGGCAGGAATTTCCAATAGTGCTTACAGAACAATTATTAAAGACATGGGATGTGGACTTGTTTATGCCGAAATGGTAAGTGATAAAGCAATATATTATGGAAATAAAAAGACAATAGATTTACTTTATATGACAGACTATGAACGTCCAATCGCTCAGCAGATTTTTGGAAGTGACTTAGAATCATTTGTCGAAGCAGCCAAGTATATTTATAAAACCATGAAACCTGATATCATAGATATTAATATGGGTTGTCCTGTTCCCAAAGTTGCCTTAAGAGCACAAGCAGGAAGTGCCTTATTAAAAAATCCAGACAAAGTCTATGAAATTGTGGCAGCAGTTGTAAAATCAGTTCCCATTCCTATCACAGTAAAAATAAGAAGTGGTTGGGACTTTAATAGTATCAATGCAGTAGAAATTGCTAAAAAAATAGAACTTGCAGGAGCAAAAGCAATAACCGTTCATGGAAGAACAAGAAGTCAGGGTTATAGTGGAAAAGTCGACTTAGCAATTATCAAACAAGTAAAAGAGGCAGTAAACATTCCAGTCATTGGAAATGGAGATGTTAGAACTGCTGTAGACGCCAAAAAAATGTTAGAAGAAACAGGCTGTGATGCAGTCATGATAGGAAGAGGAGTACTTGGAAATCCTTGGCTTATTAAAGAATGTATTACCTATTTAGAAACAGGAGTTTTATTACCACCCCCTACTAAAGAAGAAAAAATTGATATGTTGTTACATCATTTTAATTTATTATTAGAAACAAAAAACGAAAAATTAGCTGTTTTAGAAATACGTACCCATGCCGCATGGTATTTAAAAGGATTATCTCATACAGCTGAATTAAAAAATGCCATTTTTAAAATAGAAACCAAAGAACAATTCTGGAAATTATTAGAAAAGTATAAGGAGGAAGAATATGAAAGCAGGACTTAAAAAAAGACTAATCGCTTATCTATTAGACTTATTAATAGTAGGACTCTTATTAGGAATCATTATTAGTGTAAAAGAAAAAGACCAAAAAGTAATGCAGCTGAGGAGTGATTTAAACATTGTAAATGAAGTATATGCTAGTAAGGAAATGAAATTTGGTGAATACTTCGATCGTTATACAACAATCAATCAACAAATTGATCAAGAATGTATTATTTATATGATATTCAATATTCTATTTATCTTAAGCTATTTTACTTTATTGCCATACTTTTGGAATGGACAAACATTAGGAAAACGACTGATGAAAATAAAAGTAAGTAGTAGTACAGAAGAAAAAGTAACCATTGTAAATTATCTTATTCGTAACAGTATTATCAATGGATTAGGATATATGCTTTTGATGTTGCTCGTTTTATATCTATTACCAAACAAAATGTATTTTATTTTCTCATCAATTTTGAGTTTTATCCAATTAATACTAGTAATAATTAGTGTTTCTATGATATTATATAGGAAAGACAAAAGAGGTCTACATGACATTTTAAGCACAACAAAAGTTGTTTTAGTGTCATAATAGAGAGGTGAAAAAATGAGAGAATTTACAGAACAAGAAAAAATTCGTAGAGAAAAAGCAGAAGAATTAAGAGGTAAAGGAATTGATCCTTTTGGACATAGAATTGAAGTAACTTCAAATTCCAAAGAACTCAAAGAAACATATCAAAATGAAACCAAAGAAGAACTAATAGAAATGAATATTGAAGTCACTGTAGCTGGTCGTATCATGACAAAACGTGGAAAAGGAAAAGTTGGCTTTATGCACATTCAAGATAAATTTGGTCAGATTCAAATTTATGTGAGACAAGATATGATTGGCGAAGAAGAATACGAAATATTTAAAAAAGCCGATTTGGGAGATATTGTTGGAATTGAGGGAACTGTATTTCGTACTGACACTGGAGAACTTAGTGTGAAAGCAAGTAAATATATCCATTTAGTAAAAGCATTAAGACCACTTCCAGAAAAATTCCATGGACTATCTGATATTGAAGAACGGTATCGTAGACGCTATGTAGATTTAATTATGAATGAAGAAGCAAGAAGAGTTGCTTTTGCCCGTCCAGCCATTATTCGTTCCATTAGAAATTATTTGGACAACCTAGGATATGTAGAAGTAGAGACACCTGTTTTGAATCCTATTTTAGGTGGAGCAGCAGCCCGTCCATTTGTTACTTACCACAATACCTTAGATATGAATTTTTATCTTCGCATTGCAACAGAACTTCCACTAAAAAGACTACTTGTAGGTGGAATGGATGCCGTTTATGAAATTGGTAGAATTTTTAGAAATGAGGGAATGGACCGTAACCACAATCCAGAATTTACCACAATTGAGCTTTATAAAGCTTATAGTGATTTAGAGGGAATGATGGACATTACCGAGGGAATCATTGGAAATGCAGCAAAAACATTACTTGGAACTTATGAACTTGATTACAAAGGACATCATTTATCATTAGCCCCAAAATTTAAAAGGATTCATATGGTAGAAGCAATCAAAGAAAAAACAGGAATTGATTTTTTCAAGGACATGACATTAGAAGAAGCGAAAAAATTAGCCTTAGAATATAATATTGAAATAGAACCACATTTTCTTTATGGACATATTATTAATGCTTTCTTTGAAAAATACGTAGAAGATACCATTATAGAACCAACCTTTGTATTTGGTCATCCAATCGAAATTAGTCCACTTGCTAAAAAAAGCAAAGACCCTAGATTTACAGAACGTTTTGAATTATTTATCTGTGGAAGTGAATATGCCAATGCCTTTACAGAGCTAAATGACCCAATTGATCAATATGAAAGATTTAAAAATCAATTAAAAGAAAAAGAATTAGGAAACGATGAAGCTAATGAAATGGATTTAGATTTCGTAGAAGCTTTAGAATATGGAATGCCTCCAGCAGGTGGAATGGGCATGGGAATCGACCGACTTACAATGTTGCTAACGAATTCAGAAACAATTCGCGAAGTGATTTTATTCCCACATATGAAAAACAAAAACTAATGGAATTATATATTGTAAGACATGGGGAAACAGGTTACAATAAAATGGGATTATTGCAAGGAAGAACCGATATTCCACTGAATCAAAATGGGATTATGCAAGCCGAACAACTAAAAAAAACTTTAGAAAATGTTTCCATTGATGTTGTAATTAGTTCTCCTTTAAAACGGGCAATCGAAACTGCTTCGATTGTAAAACCAGACAAGCCGATTTACATTGACCCAAGACTAGAAGAACGTGGATTAGGAGAATATGAGGGAAAACCAGCAAAAATTTATGATAAAGATTTGTATCATCAATATCTAGAAAATTGTACCCTAAAATCAGTAGAAGGAATTCGGGAACTGATTGAAAGAATTAGAAAATTTGTGCTAGAGTTAAGGCAAACTTATCAAGGGAAAACGATTTTATTAGTTACCCATGGAGCATGGATTAATGGACTCTTTTACTGTTTTGAACCCATTCCAGAGGACGGAAATTTGAAACGTATCAATTTAAAAAATGGTGAGTTTTTAAAATATAATTTATAAGGAGGAAAAAATATGAAAATTTTATCAGTCAACGCAGGGAGTTCTTCTTTAAAATTTCAAATGTATGAAATGCCAGAAGAAACCGTATTAATATCAGGAGTATTTGAAAGAATTGGAATAAAGGATAGTCTTTATACCATAAAAATCAATGGTCAAAAAATAGAAAAAAAAGTAGATTTACCAAATCATGAAGTGGCAGTTACCTATTTAACAAAAGAGTTATTAGAAAATCATGTTGTAGAAGATTTAAAGGAAATCAAAGGAATTGGACATCGCTTAGTTCATGGAGGAAGTAAATATTCAAAGTCAGTTGTTTTAACTGAGGATGTGATGGACGTGGTAGAATCTCTTACCCCTTTAGCCCCTTTACACAATCCAGCGAATTTAGTTGGTGTAAGAGCATTTAAAAAAGTAATACCAGATGCTGTAGCTGTAGCCGTATTTGATACCGCTTTTCATCAAACAATGGCCACTGATGTTTATTTGTATCCAGTTCCTTACGAGTGGTATCAAGACTATGGAGTTAGAAAATATGGTTTCCATGGAACGAGTCACAAATATTTAGCAGGTCGAATGGAAGCAATACTTGGTAGAAAAAATATCAAAATTATTACTTGTCACTTAGGAAATGGTGGAAGTATTAGTGCGATAAAAGACGGAATTTGTATTGATACCTCTATGGGATTTACCCCAAATGCAGGACTGGTAATGGGAAGCAGAAGTGGAGATATTGACGCGACTATTATTCCTTATATTATGGAACAAACAGGAAAAAATATCAAAGAAGTTATGGATGACTTAAATAAACGAAGCGGATATCTTGGAATTAGTGGAGTTAGTAGCGACGCTAGAGATGTAAGAGCAGGAATTGATGCTGGAAATCCAAGATGTATTTTAGCTCAAAAAATGTATATCAATGCAGTAGTTGGGTATATTGCCAAATATTATGTATTTTTAGGTGGAGTAGATGCCATTTGTTTTGCAGGCGGAGTAGGAGAAAACTCTTCTAATACGAGAAAGGAAATTATTGAAGCACTCTCTATACTTGGAATTAAATTAGATGAAAAAGCGAATGAAATTAGAGGAGAAGAAAAATTAATTACAGCTTCAGATTCTAGTGTTCCTTGCTATGTAATTCCTACCGATGAGGAAGTTATGATTGCTAGAGATGCTTATTTCTTTTGTCATTAGAAAGAGTGAAACTTATGTATAATAGAAAATATAATGAAATTTATAAAAAAATTAAA
>CAYYCR010000007.1:0-21294 GCA_964470385.1 uncultured Muribaculaceae bacterium
CAGAATTTGAAAGTCATGTAACACATCACTACGAATTTAATAATGATAAATTGATTATAGGAAAATTTTGTCAAATTGCTTCTGGAGTCGAGTTTGTAATGAATGGTGCGAATCATCAAATGAATGCAGTTTCAACATTTCCATTTTATACATTAGAGGGTTGGGAACAGGTTCCACCAACACAAAAAGACTTACCTATTAAAGGCGATACGATTATTGGAAATGATGTATGGATAGGACAAAATGCAACAATACTTCCTGGGGTTCATATTGGAGATGGGGCAATCATTGGAGCAAATAGTGTTGTTGGATGTAATATTGAGCCATATACCGTAGTTGTAGGAAATCCAGTAAGGATGATAAAAAAAAGATTTGATGATGAACTAATTGAGATTTTAGAAAAATTAAAATGGTGGGATAAAAGTATTGAAGAAATAAATCGTTTAATTCCATTACTTACATCAAGTGATTTAGATAAAGTAAAAAAAGAATTATCAAAACTAGTATAATTTAGAAATTGCCCTTGTGTGACAAATACATTGAAAAAAATGATATAAAAATATTAATGAATTTATTTTTTTGTTGTTGGGTGCAATCCGAATCAGTAAAAGTATTAGATTGATGGAAAACTTGAACTTTTTGAGTAGAAATGAATATAAGGAAAAATAAATAGTAACTCATAAACGGAACTTTGTTTCTTGGACATAGAAACGAGGTTCGATTTTTAAATATAATGGATTAACTATTTTGCTCTGTGAGTAATTTAAAGAAATTATATTCTAATAGAAAAGTAAACTTGATAAATCCTTGCTTTTTTGTTATGCTAAAAGAAAGAAAAAAATCTATCATAGAGCGATAGCGTAGGATGAAGTAGGTGTTTTAATGATAAAAGTAATGAAAGATAACATAAAGATTATAAAAGATTTTTTTAAATTAGTAAAAGGAAGTAAACTTTTTATCACATTACTATTTTTAGGTTCAATTTTAGCCCATTTATCTAGTCTATTAGTGCCCTTATTTTCAGCTAATATTATTTATTATGTAACCATTGGAAATGCAAGTGATACTTACTTTAATATCGCCTTACTAGCACTTACTTATGTTGCCTATAACCTATTTTGGTACTTAAACTATGTTTCTTATTCCTATAATTTTAAATATAGTTACCAAAATTTAAGAGAAAAAATTATCGACAAAGTATTCACTTATGATACAGAATTTTCTGATAAACTATCCAAAGGAACTATTTTAAATACAGTAAATACTGATACCGCTAATCTATCAGAAATGATTGATCAAATTTGTGAAATTATTGTTCTATTTGTAAAAGTTATTATTATGATTTTCATTTTTCTAAACACTAATTTATGGATTGGAATCATTGTTTTCTTATTAGAATATTTATATTTAAAAACATTTGATTATTGTAATATCAAAAGCACCAAATACTTAAGAGGACAACAAAAATATAGAGACAAACTAACAGATCATCTATCTCAAATTTTAAATGGTCTAGGAGAAATAAAACTCTTTAACATTCATGATAAAATAAAACATAACTTTTATATCATCTCTAATAAATGGGCAAATCAATACATGTTAAAACGAAAATACATCAATATTAGAGTAAGTCTATTACCATTGATGGTCAACCTTGGAAAAATCCTATTATATCTTATATTAGTTTACTTTGTATTAAAAGGCGATTATAAGGTTGATACTTTAGTATTGTTGATCACCTATTTTGAAAATATCAGGACAAATACCAATGATTTAATGAGTTGCTCTAATCAACTAAGAGAACGTTCCATTTCTATTACTAGAATGAATCAATTATTAAACTATTCCAATAGAGAAAAACTTTCCTTTGGAACCGTGGAAACTGATAATATTAGTGGAATGGTGGAATTTAAAAATGTTAACTTTGCATACAAATCTAAAAATATAGGCGAAATCAGCAATATTAATTTTGTCGCTCATCCCAATCAAATTACCGCTTTGGTTGGGCATAGTGGAAGCGGAAAAACAACAATTATAAACTTAATTTTAAGAAAATACAAAATTGATCATGGGGAAATCTTGATTGATCAAGAAAATATCTATCAATATTCCAAAAAGATCTATTCTAAAAATGTTGTAGCAGTGAATCAATCCCCCTTTATCTTTAATATGAGTATTAGAAAAAATCTAAGCCTAATTGACCCTAATATAAAAAGACAAATCGAAGCTTGCAAAAGAGTAGGAATTCATGACTATATTGTGAGTCTACCAAAAGGTTATAATACCATTTTAACAGAAAATGCAAGTAATTTTTCAGGAGGGCAAAAACAATTACTAGCAATCGCTAGAACTTTGCTATCAAAAGCAGAAATCCTAATTTTTGATGAAGTAACCAGTTCCTTAGACCCATTATTAGTAGAGCGAATCAAAGAAATATTTGTAGACCTAGCTTTAGACCATACAATCATTATTATTACGCATAAAAAAGATGTTATGAAAATTGCCAATAAAATAATTGTATTAAATAAAGGAAAAATAGTGGGAATGGGAACACACGAACAATTAATGAAAGACAATCCCTATTATATAGATTTACAAACCAATAACTATTCAAGCTCGAATAAAAAACAGGTAGAAAATGTTGTAATGCGTGAAAATAGCAAAGAATTAAAATACTAGCAATATTTATATGAAAAAAATGTGTAAATTCAAAAAAAACTTCGTTAATTCTTGACAAACTTTGATATAAAATGTAAATTTAGAATAACGAAAGGAGTATGAATTATGTATTGTGGAGAATGTGGCGAAAAGACACAAAAAAAGGATTTATATTGCGGAAACTGCGGGGCAAAACTAGAACCAAAACCAAAAAAAGTAAAATCAATCAAAAAAATGGATTCTAAAACTATAAAAAAAATAACATTGGGAATGACTTTGATTGTTTTTTTAATACTTATGATAAGTTTTTTCTCTAGTCGTTTTTCTCCTAAGGAAGTAGCCAAAAAATATATTCAAGCATTGGCTCACCAAAATTATAATCAGTTATACCAATATTTAGAATTAGGAAATGATAATACATTTACAAACAAAGAAACATTTATCAAACTAATGAAAGAAAGTGGAAAAACAGAAATTGAAAAATACCATGTAACAGCAGTAAATTCTAACGATAACAAAACAGCAATTGCAACTATTTCTTATTATGATAAGGGCGATAAAATTGAAAAAAATATGAATCTCACGTTAACCAAACAAGATAGAAAATGGCTCTTTTTTGACCAATGGAAAATAGCCTCTAGTGAGACGAAGAAACTAGTAGTAGAAGATTTTAAGATTATGGTTCCAAAAGACGCTACAGTTACTTACGCAGGAGAAAAAGTAAGTAAAAAATATTTTAGTCAAAAAGAATCAACGGAAACTACTGACATTTATATCTTAAAACAAGTATTTTCTTTTCCAACAGCCGTTGAAGTAACACTTCCAAGTGGTTATAAAATAGAAGATCATGTAACCCCAACTACTTATCGAAATCGTTATAGTGCGAGTATCTCTTTAGGTACTATTAGCGTAGAAGAGCAAACCAAAATAGCCGACACCATAAAAAAAGATATTGCAACAATCTATGACTGTGCAATTAAAGATAAACCATACCAAGAAGTAAAAAGTAAATTAAACATAAATAATGAAAAATTTGAAAGCATTTACACAGCATTCGTAAGTAAGTTAAAAAAGTCATATAATACATTAACAGCAATTGAATTTACAAATATTACGTTATCCAGCGCGAAATTAAATGAAGAGGGATATTTAGAATTTAAATTTAAAGCAAACTATAACTATACCATTCAATATACGGATTTTTCGAGCCAAAAACAAACCAAACAATCAAAGACTTATAGTTATATGACAATTTCTTATAATGTAAAAGATGGAATTTATAACATTGTAAGTGCTGATGATTTAGAAGATTATTTTTCTAGATATTAAAAGGAGTGATGAAAATGGCAAAATTTTGTACCAAATGTGGAAAACCATTAGAAAAGGGAAAGACCTGTTCTTGTCAAGAAAAAACACAAATAAAAAAAGAAGTAACGATTAATTATAAGAATGTAGCTCAAGATTATGGAAAATTGTTTTTAGAACTTAGCAAAGGAATATTTATAAAACCAGTAGATACTATTAGAAAAAATTCTAAAAAAGAAAACTTTGTTTTTGCTATCGTAGTACTTTTTGTTAGTGCAATTTTATCAGGATTACTATTTTATTGTATTATGAAAGAGCAGTGGAGAATGACGGAATATGGTAAATACTTTTTTACAGTATCTTTAGAACCTTTATTTCTACAAACATTTTTAAAAAGTTTATTATTTATTATAGTAGGAATTGTTACTGTTATTATATCAATGTATCTTATTTCTCATTTTGTATTAAAATCTAAAGTAGACTTGAAAGAAATAACAGCAATGGTTGGAATTTGCTCTATATTTACAGTAATTATCAATATGATAACAATTATAACTTCTTTTGTTTCTATGAAACTTACCTTTATGATTTTGCTTATTTCAGGATTGTTATTTTGGATTCATCTTTATCAAGGAATGTCAGATGTTACACATATAGATAAAAATAAACGAGCTTATGTATTTGTTAGTATCATTGTGATTATGATATTTGTTGTATTTTATTTATTACCTAAAGTATTATTTTAATAGAAATTAAGAATAAAAAATGAATCCGCTTATTTACAAAGCAAAAATATTATAAATAATAGATTGATGATATTGATCATAAGAAAGAGTGTGATAAAATGCGAATTGGAATTATAGGTGCTATGGATAATGAAATTCAAAAATTTATTGAATTACTTGGATTAACAAAAGATAGTTCAGCTAAAAAAGAAGTCTATAAAGGAATGTATGAAGATAAAAATATCTATGTTATGAAAAGTGGAATTGGGAAAGTCAATAGTGCTGCTACCACTCAGTTTTTGATTGATGAGTATCATCCAGATTTGATTATAAATTCAGGTTGTGCAGGAAGTTTAGTATCTAATTTAAAAATATTAGATGTTGCTTTTGCCGAATATGTTACTTATCATGATTTTAATCCATTACAAATTATGGAGGAAGCTGTACCAAATTGTGGAAAAATATATTCAGATAAAAAATTAATTTCTATTGCTTGTGAAGCCATTCATAGTTTAGAAGATACAGATTATCAGATTGTTCCTATTTGTAGTGGAGACTGCTTTGTAACGAGTAAAGAACAAAGAGAGGATATTAGAATCAGAACTGGAGCAAAAGTAGTTGATATGGAAAGTGCTAGTATTGGTCATATTGCAACAATGAATCAAATTCCTTTTATTGCCATTAGAAGCATTTCAGACTTTTCGGATGGGGAAGAATATTTAGAAGAAAAAGCGGCTTTTAAATCGAGTCATTTGGTAATAGAGATGATAAAATTATTATAAGGACATATAAGAAAGGACTTTCAAAAAATATATATTTGGAAAAGGCTTTTCAGTAAGGGGGTAATATTTTGATTTTTAAAGAGGAATGGTTTTGTAATCAAAATATATTTGGTTATCATATTACAGAAGAACAAAATATGTTATCAATAAAAGAACATGGATTACAACCACGTTGTGGTTCAAGAAGTGAATCAGTTGGAGATATTAGAAAAGCTATTTATTTTTTTCGACCTGAATCTTCTTATAGCATTTATGATTGGATAGACGATTTATATCATAGTAAAGATACAGAAAAGCTAAGACTATTACGTTTTAATTTAATGAGAAGAAAACTACACGAACAGTGTGCAATAATAGGAGATTTTTATGTTTTAAGTCCAATATTGCCAGAAAAAATTGAATATGCAACATTATGGGATTCTAATGGTCTTCTATTACCGTTAGATGTAGAGGCAGAAAAAATAAAAAAATTGGAATGGAAACCGATTGCTAATTATTCGTCATTGAATAAGAATCGTTGAACATTGTATTAGAAAAGAGAAACGATTTAGTTTATACTTAAAATAAATAGGAAATGTGAAAATAAGAAAATTAATTAGTTGCAAATAGAAGATATGTCAGCAATAGCAATGCGTTTGACTTTCTTGGAACTTGTTCCTTTTTTTCTTAAAGTCAGAAGTAAAAATATAAATAATATGAAGCAAGTAAGGTAAATTTGCAATGTCATTAACTTAAGAAAGTTTAAGGATAGATGTTTATATTTCTATCTTTTTTTGTTATGATATGAGTGTAAGGAATAAAATGAGGTAAAAATGAAGTATAAGGAATACATAGTAAAAAAACTAAGCAGAATATTGTTGCTAAGAAATCAATAAAAAAATATAGAATTGAGGAAAGGTACTTTACAAGAGATAGAAAAATGAATTTTGAGAAAGTTGTAATGTATAATCTTAATAAGAGAGGATTGACTTCTAAAATGGAAATTGTTGAATTTAATGAAATGGTTAATTCCAAAGATATTTCTAGTGCTGGTGTACTAAAACAAAGAAAAAAACTAAGTGCGGATATTTATAAAGATATTATGCAAAATAATTTAATAGGATTTTATAAAAATTTTCCTGATGAAGTCAAATTATTTAAAGGATACATTTTAACTGCCACTGATGGTAGTGATTTTGAAATACCTAATACACCAACGACAAGAGAAAACTATGATAGTACAAAGGAAAATACTAGCGTTGCTAGATCCCATGTATCAAATAATTTTGATATTTTAAACCATTACATAACGAGTACAATTATAAGACCAGAAAATAGTGATGAAAAAGAAATGGACCGAAAGCATTTAGAAGAATTGAAAAAATTGAATTTACCTTATCCAGTTATTAGAGTTAAAGATAGGGGATATATATCACTAAAGGATATTTATTACTCAAATAAAAGCAATGACAAATATGTAGTAAGATTAAAAAAGAGTGATTTTAAAAAATAGGTATCACAAATGCAGTCTAATGATGAAATAATTGAGATATCGTATCAGTATGATAGGATTAGATAATCGAGTAGACCTATATGGCGACATATAGGTCTACTCGATTGTTTTTTATAGTTTGATATAGTTGTCATAGTTTTCTTTCCTCCCTCATTGGGACAATATATCAAGGTTATTATACTAAAAAATTTATAGATATGATAATTGCAATACTAACTTGAACAGTATAAATTTTAGTGTCCAATTTACTTTTTTAATTAACATAAAATAATAGCTTCCCCATTATTATTGAAGAACCCATATTTTTGTGATATACTCTATTTAATAAGGGAGGAATTATGAAAATTATCCATTTATCAGATCTTCATCTTGGAAAAAAAGTAAACGAATTTTCTATGCTGGAGGACCAAAAATATATTTTAAATCAAATTGTAACAATCATAGAAAAAGAAAAAATAGAAGGGGTAATCATAGCAGGAGATATTTATGATAAACCAATACCGCCGTCAGAAGCAGTGCAACTATTTGATGAATTTCTAGTGCAATTATCTAATAGAAAACTACAAGTATTTACAATTAGTGGAAACCATGATTCACCAGAGCGAATCGCATTTGGTTCTAAGTTGATGAGTCCAAGTGGTATTCATATGGCTCCTATATTTGAGGGGGTAGTAGAACCAATTATAGTAAATGATGATTATGGAAAAGTTAATATATATATGCTTCCATTTGTAAAACCAGTTTTGGTAAAAAAATATTTTCCAGAAGAAAAAATAGAATCTTATACAGATGCGATTCAAACAGTGATAGAACATATGTCAATTAATCCAAATGTTAGAAATATTTTAATCACTCACCAATTTGTAACAGGTGCTAGTAGATGTGAATCGGAAGAGCTATCCGTTGGAGGAACAGATAATGTGGATAGTCTCGTATTTGAACCTTTTGATTATGTGGCATTAGGACATATTCATAGTCCTCAGTCTATTAAAAATGAATATATTCGTTATTCAGGAACCCCATTAAAATACTCTTTTTCAGAAGTAAAACATCAAAAGTCAGTTACAATAGTAGAATTAAAAGAAAAAGGAAATATCAAAATAAAATTATTACCACTTATTCCTAAACATGATATGTGTGAAATCAAAGGTAGTTATATGGAAATTTCATCTAAATCATTCTATGAAAAAATCAATAACGAAGATTATTTACACATCACTCTAACCGATGAAGAAGATATTGTAGATGCTACTAGAAAACTACGTATTATTTATCCCAATATTATGAAACTAGATTATGATAATAAAAGAACCCAATCCAGTACAATAATAGAAGCTGAAGAAATGAAAAATCAGTCTCCATTAGAATTATTTTCAGAATTATATCAATTACAAAATAATCAATCAATGACAGCCGAACAACAAGAATTCGTTCAAGAATTGATTCAAAAAATATGGGAGGAACAAATATGAGACCAATCAAACTTACGATGTCAGCCTTTGGACCATATGCTTCAAAAACTGTGATCGACATGAGTCGACTAGGAACTAGTGGATTATATCTGATTACAGGAGATACAGGGGCTGGAAAAACGACTATTTTTGATGCTATTACGTATGCCCTTTATGGAGAAGCAAGTGGCGAAAATAGAGAACCAACAATGCTACGGTCTAAATATGCAACTCCAACTACTCCAACTGAAGTAGAACTTATTTTTGAATACAAAAGTAAAATATATAAAGTAAAAAGAAATCCTGAATATGAACGTCCTATGAAAAATAGCGATAAAATGACAACAGAAAAAGCAAAAGCTGAGCTTTACTTACCAAATGGTGATATCATTACAAAAATAAAGGAAGTAACATCAAAAATAGAAGAAATTATGGGAATTAATAAAAATCAATTTTCAATGATTGTCATGATTGCTCAAAATGACTTTTTAAAACTTTTATTAGCACCCACAGAAGAACGAAAAAAAATATTTCGTCAAATATTTAAAACTGAACCTTATCAGCAACTAGGGGAACAATTAAAAATAGAATCTGGAAAATTAGGGCATGAATATGAGTTACTAGAAAATAGTATCCGTCAATACATCAATGGTATTATATGGATTTCAGATGACGAATTATTTTCTCAATTAGAACAAGCCAAAAACGGCCAAATGATAGTAAACGATGTAATTCATTTGATAGAACAATTCATTAATCAAGATATTATCGTAAAGAATCAAATAGAGAATAATCTCTTAGAATTAAAAACAGAAATTGAAGTTATGGCAATCAAAATTGGAAAAATGGAAGAACAAGAAAAGACCAAAGAAAAATTGATAGAAACAAAATATTTATTAGAAGAAAAAAACAAAAAGCAACAAGCAATAAAAGAAAAACTCAATAAAGAAAAAGAACAACAATTAGAAATTGAATCTCTTGTAAAAAAGATTACAATTCTTCAAAATAGTCTTGTTGATTATGAAAAATTAGAAGTGTTGAAACAAGAAATTGAATACAAACAATCAGAATTACAATTTTTTCTGGAACAAGAAAAAGCTCAAAAAGAAGAATGCAGAAAACAAGAAAATAATCTGGAAAAAATGAAACAAGAAGTGAATTTAACGAAAGATAGTACAGTAAAAGTAGAAAGTTTAAAAAATCAAAAATTACAATTAGAGGAAAAACAAAAAATCCTTGAAGAATTTGAAATGGATTATTTAGAATATAACTCTTTATTAGAAACGATTACTAGAAAACAAGAAGAGTATATTAAAATAAGTCATGATGTTATCGAGTTAACCAATGATTATAATCAAAAAAATAGAGCTTTTTTAGATGAACAGGCAGGTATTTTAGCCTCTTATTTAAAAGAAGAAGAACCTTGTCCAGTATGTGGTTCTAAAATACACCCTAATAAAGCTACAAAATCAAAACTGGCTCCAACAGAATCAGAATTGGAAAGAGCAAAAAATAAAAAAGAAGAAGCGGAAACAATAGAAAGAAAATTGAGTGAGGAATTAGGAATTTTACGTTCTAGAGAATGTGAGCAAAAAAAGAAAATAGAAAGTGTTCAAACAAAGATGAATATGTTATCTGAATTGATAGAACTTAAAACAGAAATTCCAAAACAGATTTTAAAGGTAAAAACAGACGTAAAACAAATAGCTTCTTCTTTAATGGAAGAAACTAGAAAAAAAGAACGTCAAAAAGAATTAGAAGTTTTACTTCCAAAGAAAGAAAAAGAAAAAGAGAAAATGGTAAAATTATTAGACACCTTAGAAAAAGAAAATGTGATAAGAACTGTAGAAATAGAGCAAAAACAAAACATGTTAGAAATGATTGGAGCAAAATTAGAATTTGAAAATAAAGAACAGGTAATAAAACAAATGGAATATGAGCAAAATAAAAAAAATAATTTAGAAGAATCTTATAAAACCTTAATGGTACAATATCAAGAATGTAGTAATCAAGTGGAGCAATTAAAAGGAACTATCAAAGCATTAGAAATTCAAATGAAAAAAGAGACTTTGATAGATTTAGAAAGGGAGCAATTACACAAAAAAGAATTAGAAGAAAAACAAATTCAGATAGAAGAAGAGTTAAAGATAATCGCTGTTAGAATATCTACCAATCGTTTGATGTTAAAACAGATTACAACTAAAACAAAGCAATTAGAGAAAATAGAACAAAAATGGACTTGGGTGAAAGCATTATCTAGTACGGCCAATGGAACCATTTCAGGAAAAGAAAAAATTATGTTAGAGACTTATATTCAGGCTAATTATTTTGATCGAATTATTAGAAGAGCCAATCTTAGACTTATGACAATGTCTGGTGGACAGTATGAATTAAAACGTAGAAAAATAAGTGGATACCGAAGTCAAAGTGGATTAGAATTAGACGTAATAGATCATTATAATGGAACGGAAAGAAATGTCAAAACCCTTTCTGGAGGAGAATCTTTTAAAGCTTCTTTGGCTTTGGCTTTGGGGCTTTCTGATGAAGTAGAATCTTTAGCAGGAGGAATTAAAATTGATACTATGTTTATTGATGAGGGTTTTGGATCTTTGGATGAAGAATCTTTAGAACAGGCAATCAATACTTTAATTGGATTATCAGATGGAAATCGATTGGTGGGTATTATTTCTCATGTTACAGAACTGAAAAATCGAATTGAAAAACAAATTGTGGTAAAAAAAGAAAAAACAGGTGGAAGCGAAGTAGAGATTATAGTATAAATAAGAAATTTTTCTTCTTGTTTTTTATTTTGTTAATTTAAATGAAAAAAATGGGTGACAAATAAATTATATTTATGGTATAATGAAATTGCCTAAAAGATACGGTTTGCTCATTATTGAAAAACCTACTAAATTATAACGATTGGGAATCTAATGAAATGGTTGTTGTTGAATGCTTGTATTTATACAAGAATCCTGATACTGTTTCTGTGATGCCCACCTGGGAGATCAGGTTTTTATCGTTAAGAGCACCGTTCCTTTGGGCTTTTTTTTTGTTTTCTTACAAAAATGTCACTGTTTTTTTTACGCCATTTTTGTTATAATAAAAAAGATGAGGTGAACAATATGGAAATTGATTACGAAAAAGGTTTAACAACGGAAGAAGTAGAATCTAGAAAAAGAAAAAATTTAATAAACTATGATACAACAGTTCCTACTAAAAGTGTTAAGCAAATTATTTGTTCAAATATTTTCACTCTCTTTAATTTTTTAAACTTTGCTTTAGCTTTTGCTTTATTATGTGTTGGCTCTATCAAAAATCTTATGTTTTTAGGCGTTGTATTTTGTAATATTGTAATTAGTATTATACAAGAATTAAATGCCAAAAGAACGATTGATAAACTTTCTGTTATTGCAGCTACAAAATCCAAAGTTGTGAGAAATGGAAAAATAGAGGAGATAGCCAATCATGAAATTGTGATGGATGATGTTTTATATTTATCACTTGGAAATCAAATTGTAACAGATTCTGTTATATTATATGGAACTGTAGAAGTAAATGAATCATTTATTACTGGAGAATCCGTTCCAGTTTTAAAAAATGCTGGTGATGAATTACGTTCTGGAAGTTTTATTGTAAGTGGAACTGTTTATGCCAAAGTGATTCATGTAGGAATTGATAATTATACAGCAAAAATTTCAGCTGAAGCCCACTATATTAAACATGTTAATTCAGTTTTAATGAATTCACTAAAAAAAATTATTAAAATGATATCAATTTCTATCATTCCAATTGGAGTAATATTATTTTTAAGACAACTTGGAATTGAGGAAAATAGCATTGAAGAAGCGATTGTAAATACGGTAGCTGCTATATTAGGGATGATTCCAGAGGGTCTTGTATTACTCACAAGTACTGTACTTGCGGTTAGTGTTGTGAGATTATCAAAGTATAATGTTCTTGTTCAAGATTTATATTGTATTGAAACTTTAGCACGTGTTGATACGATATGCTTAGATAAGACAGGAACGATTACAGAGGGAACTATGGAGGTATACGCAACGGTTCCTTATGAGGGAATTTCAATAGAACAGGTCAACAATATTATGAGTGCTATTGTTGAAGTAATGGAGGAAGAAAATCCAACCATGCTGGCACTTAAAAATAAATATCGGAAAAAAATGAATTGGAAAGTATCTAAAAGTCTTCCATTCTCTTCAGAACGAAAGTATTCTGGGATCGAATTTATAAATCATGGTACTTATTTATTAGGAGCACCTGAATTTTTATTAAAAGAAAAATATCATTTGATGAAAAAGGAACTAGAACAATATGTAGAAGAAAATAGGGTTTTGATTCTTTTACATAGTAAAGAACCCTTGACTGATAGAGTACCTAATACATATGAATTAATATCTTTAATATTAATTCGTGATACCATTAGAAAAGAAGCGATTACTACATTAAAATATTTTAAAGAACAAGGTGTAGATATTAAAGTGATTTCAGGGGACCATGTACTAACAGTTTCTAATATTGCAAGTCGGGCAGGAATTGATAATTATAAAAAACGGGTTGACATGAGTACGATTACCTCTTTAGAAGAATTAAAACAGGTAGCAGAAGAATATACGATATTTGGTCGAGTTTCTCCTATTCAAAAAAAACAATTAATTCAGGCATTAAAAGAACAAGGACATATTGTTGCTATGACAGGAGATGGTGTAAACGATGTACTAGCTTTAAAAGAAGCAGATTGCAGTATTGCTGTTGCAAGTGGAACAGATGCTGCTAGAAATGTTTCAGAATTAGTATTATTAAACTCTAATTTTGATGCTTTACCAGCTGTAGTAGCAGAGGGAAGAAGAACTGTGAATAATATAGAACGTTCTGCTACTTTATTTTTAACGAAAACAACATATGCAACTATTTTAGCGGTTGTATTTGCTATTTTAGGACTTCAATATCCATTTATTCCAATTCAATTAACTTTAACGAGTGTAACAACCATTGGAATACCGTCATTTGTTTTAGCACTACAACCAAATAAAAATAGAATTAAAGGAAACTTTTTGAAAAATGTTTTTAGCAAATCTTTACCAAGTGCGATTACCATTGTTTTTAATATTTTACTCATTATGTTAGCAAGTAGGATATTCAAATTTACTGATGAGGAAATATCAACAATGTGTGTATTTATGAATGCTTTTGTTGGATTTCGATTACTTTATCATTTATGTATACCTTTTAATTTGTTGAAAAAGGTTTTGTTTATTAGTATGCTATTATTACTAGTTTTACAAGCTGTTTTTTTGAAAGATTTGTATTCTTTGGTATGGCTTAATTTGAAAATGATAGTATTATTAATAGGTCTTATGGTGATTTCTTTGCTAGCTTTTAAATTGTTTACAGAGCTTATCAATGAGAAGATAAAAAAGTATGATGTAAAGTAAAGATGTTTTTGTAAAAAATATTGGACAGAAATGTCTTTTTAGTTTATACTAAAACTGTAGAGTAGGAGATGTAGAAAAAATGAAGAGAAGAGGATTCACTTTAATAGAGTTACTAGCAGTAATTGTAATACTTGCAGTAATAGCTTTGATAACAACTCCTATTGTTTTAAGTATATTAACAAAAGTTAGGAAAAGTGCATTCCAAGATAGTGCCTATGGAATCATGGAAGCAGCGAAAAGTTATTTTGCTGAGAGTATATTAGATGAGAATAATCCAGTAGACACAGTGTTTTCATTTGAAGAGGGAGTAACGAATGAATTATCGTATAGTGGTTCAAAACCAAAAGGAGGTATTTTAACACTCAGCAAAAGTGGAGAAATAGGACTAGCCATACATAATAATGAATGGTGTGCAATAAAAAGTAAAACTGATACGAATGTAAGATTAATTAAATATGAAAAAGATAAATGTAAAATACCAGATGAAAGTGAATTACCTCTTATTTCAGTAAAAGATCCTAAAAGTGAAACGATAGAAAAGGGACTTGATAAATCTATATTAGAATATTTCAATGTGCTATCTAGTAATGTTACTTGTATTGATACTTCAAATGAAAATGTAGAAGTAACCAATACCAGTAGTTTAGATAGTGGAACCCATGAAATAAAATGTACTGTAATGGGAAACGGAAATACAGTAACAGCAAATAAAACGATTGTAGTAGAGTTATCGGAAAGAATATTAACTGAAGAAATGATGATTGCAGAGGTAGGAGAAAATGGTTCCATAAGGACAGATAATTTAGGTAACAAAAGATACGCAGGAAGTAATCCAAATAACTATGTATGTTTTGGAACTCAGAATGAAACGTGTGATGAGGAGCATTTATATCGGATAATTGGATTAATAGACGGAAAAATGAAACTGATTAAAAATAGTTTCTATGGTCAATATATAGCTTGGGATACAGCTGGAGGAACATATGGTTCCAATAATTGGGATAGACCAGCGGATTTAAAAACAGAATTAAATGGTGAAAGTTTTTATACTAATACAAATTATATCGATGAGACAAGTAGAAGTTATATAGTAAATGGGACATGGAATACTGGATCAATTAAAAGTAATATGACATTAGGAAACTTTGAAGATAATGAAAAAAATAGTTCAGGGTCAGGATATATAGGATTAATGAATATAACAGATTTTGGATATGGTTCAAATAATGCGAGTTGTGAAAGAACAACGAATTTATATTCTAATGGTAATGCATGTATGGACAATAATTATCTTTTTAATGATACAAACCAATGGCTAATTACACCTTCTATTTACAATACGTCTCAGGTGTGTTATGTGCATTCTAATAGTAGAGGCATTAGTGACATTCACGCAAAATATTCTTATAGGGTCCGTCCCTCACTTTTCCTAAAACCAGAAGTAAAAATCACATCAGGAAAAGGAACAGAACAAGAACCTTACAGGTTATCAATGTAAAAACTATTTTCTAATAGGTAATCTATGTTTCTTATATTTTTCTATTTACTAACAAACTATCTCAGAAAATCATAAAAATGAGGCAGATTAATAAAAATTTAATCTGTTTTTCCTATAATATTTACAAAAGTAATCATATGATATATAATAACAATTATTGAATGGGGGAAAATTTATGGAAAATAAAAAAAGACTTATTATTTACACTTTAACTGCTTCAATTGTATTATCTGGTTGTTCTTTAAAAAAAGAAAATAAATATGCTAATGTTGTTATTGAACCAGTTATCTTATCAGAACAATTAGAAACCAATATCAGTGATAATTTAATCTTAGAAAGTCATATTAAAGCACCATCGAATGAAGAAACCAAAGAAGAGATTATGCAATATATAAAAACACTAACTGGAGACAATCAAATTATTATTTATGATAGTACTAGTGCTTTAACAGAAGCGATGAATCGAGATAATTATAAAAATATACGAGAACAAAGATCACAAGATCAAATGTATAGTGGAGACATTTTTGAAGAAACACTAATGCAAAATCCTATGATTCAAATCTACTATTGTGGAAGAAAAGAAACGGAAGAACAAGAAAAAACCATTGCACTTTTATATCCGAATGTTACCTATGTAAAAGAAGAGGAAAAACTAGAAGATAAAATGAATCAATATTATAAAGCAAACAAAGTATGTGGCTATTGTATTCAAAAATTTCGTGATGGACAGAGTAAGGTAGAAAACTTTGACTTGGAGGCAACAGTAGAATCTATCAAACAAAAATTTCATGATATGGATAAAGAAGCTATTATGGATGGAGTAACTGAATTTTTAGAATACGTAGAAAATACCAAGCTATTTCAAAGATGTGAACAAGTAAGCGATAAAGTATCAGAAAAATTAAAACCATATGTAGAAAAAGCCATTCCTAAAGTAGAAAAGGCTTGGGATAGTGTGAAACCTTACGTCGAAAATGGAGTAGAAAAAGCAACAGATTTTTATGAAAAAATTAAACCAGACTTACAAAATACATATGAAAAAGCAAAACAAAAGGTGAAAAGTATCTTTGGTAATTAACATATGTATGATTACTTTCGTTTTGTAGTTTGAAAAAAAGAATATTAAATAATATTGTGCTATAATTTTTAACATGAGGAGAATGATTGAAATGAATTTTTTCAAAAAAGTAATAGAACTAAAAAATAGAAATTTTGAATTTGAAGCAAAATTAGAAAATCATCCATTGAGTAACCAAAATATTTATCGATTATATTATATTAATTATCATAGAATTAATGAATTTCCTGGATGTCGTGATAATAATATTGGAGTTATTGATTGGCCATTTAAACCTTTTATGTTGCCAAATGGTATGAGTAGGGAAGATGCTTTTAAAGTTTTATCATATTTGACAGATTTCATAGAAAGAGAATTAAAGTTAGAACCAGGTTCGCAAAAAAGTGTTGCTGTATTAGATCACGTATTAGATTTAGAAAGATTAGGATTTAGAAGAGTAAATATTTCTTTAGATAAAGACTGCGAGGATATTATTGAGTTATTTACAGTAACTGGAAGATTACAATTATTTAAAAATAGTAGTCAATATCGAAAATATGTTGAATGGTATCAGGAAAATGTAACATTTTCTGAAGTAAAAAAAATTTATAAAAAATGTGGAATTGAATTTTATGATTTAGTTAATAAAAAAGAAAAAACTAAAGTGTTAGTAAAGAAAATCTAATCATTGCTTCTAAAAAATTATATTGGATATTTGATAAAAAAATAATTTCATTCTTGTAAGCATAAAAAAAATGTGCTAAAATAAATTTGTTATTTCAAAAAAGCAGAGAAGAGAAGTAGTAATAAATATGTAATCAGTAGAGAGTCTATGGTTGGTGAAAATAGATGTGAAACAATTTATGAATTCGTCTTGGAGCTTTATATGCAAAACATATAACGGTAACGCGTTACAGTTTCAAGGTAGATTTCTACAAATTAAGGTGGTACCACGTCAAATCACGTCCTTATAGGATAGTGATTTTTTTTTTTAGAAAGGATGAGAACATGAAAGAAAAAGTTGAAAATTTAAAAAAAGAAATCGAGGAAAAAGTAAAAAAAGTTATTTCCTTAAAAGAACTAAATGACTTAAAAGTAGAATATTTAGGAAAAAAAGGACCGATTAGTGAATTAAGTTCTATGATGAGAGAATTATCAGTTGATGAAAAAAAAGAATTTGGACGTATTTTAAATGAAGTGAAAAGTGAAGTAAATGCTTTATTTGAAACAACTCATAAACAATTAGAAGAAAAAGAATTGAATGAAAAATTGGCGAGTGAGAAAATCGACATCACACTACCAAGTGCGAAACTACATGTAGGAGGAATTCACCCACTAACCAAAGTCATTGAAGAAATTGAAGAACTCTTCGTATCCATGGGATATGATGTGGTAGAGGGACCAGAAATTGAAGAAGATTTATATAACTTTGAAAAATTAAATTTACCAAAAGGACATCCAGCACGTGATGCCCAAGACAGTTTTTATATTACGGAAGAAATGTTACTTCGGACTCAAACGTCACCAGTACAAGCAAGGACAATGGATGCCAATCATGAAAAAACTCCAATTCGAGTAATTTGTCCAGGAAAAGTTTATAGAAGAGATGATGATGACGCAACTCATTCTCATCAATTTACGCAAATAGAGGGATTAGTTGTTGGTGAAAACATTAGTGTGGCTCATTTAAAAGGGACTTTAGAAGAAATTGCTCGCAAATTATTTGGAAGTGACCGCGAAGTTCGTTTTAGACCAAGCTTTTTTCCCTTTACAGAGCCAAGCTTAGAAGTAGATGTTAGTTGTTTTAAATGCGGTGGAAAAGGGTGCTCAATTTGTAAAGGAACAGGATGGATAGAAATATTAGGTTCTGGAATGGTACATCCAAACGTTTTAAGAGGTTGTGGTTATGATCCAGAAAAATATACAGGATTTGCTTTTGGGATTGGTCCAGAAAGAGTTGCCATGTTAAAATATGGTATCAATGATATTAGAAATTTCTATATTGACGATTTACGGTTTTTAGAAGATTTCAACCGAGTAGAAGGGAGTGAAAAATAATGCGATTAAGTAAAGATTTTTTAAGTGATTATATTGATTTAACTGATATTTCTTACCAGGAATTAGCAGATAAAATGGTATTTGCAGGAAATGAATATGAAAGTATTGGGAAACTTTGTAATGCCAAAGGAGTAGTAATTGGGTATATTAAAGAGTGTGAAAATCATCCGAGCTCAGACCATCTTCATATTTGTCATGTAGATATTGGTGAAGAGGAGCCTGTTCAAATTTTATGTGGTGCTCCTAATGTTGCAAAAGGTCAAAAAGTAATTGTTGCTAAAGTGGGAGCAGAACTTCCAGGTGGAGTTATTAAAAAGGCCAAGTTAGCGGGAATGGAATCAAATGGAATGATTTGTTCGATTGCTGAATTAGGATTAGAATCAAAATATTTAAAAGAGGAACATTCAGCTGGAATTCATGTTTTTGATGAAAATGCTAAAGTTGGTGAGGATGCACTTCACTATTTAGGGTTTGATGACGAAATTATCGATTTTGAGTTAACAGCTGACCGAGCAGATTTATTAAATGTTATTGGAATGGCTTACGAAGTAGGTGCTATTTATAATAGAAAAGTCATATTACCAGAAATTACAATTCATGAAACAGATGAAGATATCAATGATATCATGGAGTTAGATGTCAAAACAGAGTATTGTCCAATTTATTTAGGAAAAATGGTTAGAAATGTAGAAATTAAGGAGAGTCCCAAATTTATTAAAAACCGTTTGATGGCAAGTGGGATTCGTCCTATCAATAATGTGGTTGATATTAGTAATTATGTCATGCTTGAATATGGTCAACCGCTTCATTTCTTTGATAAAGATCGTCTAGGAGATAAAGTAGTTGTTAGAATGGCGAATCCTCATGAAACACTAACTACTTTAGATGGTAAGGAAAGAACATTAAAAGAAACGGATATTGTAATTGCTGATTCTGATAAACCAGTTGCTTTAGCTGGTGTTATGGGAGGACTTGAAACGGAAATTGAAAATGATACCAAAAATATCTTTATTGAAGCAGCTATTTTTGATCCTATTCATATTCGTTATACATCAAAAGCGATTCTAAGAAGTGAAGCCAGTGCAAGATATGAAAAGGGAATTGATCCCTCTAGAACAATACTAGCTTTAAATCGTGCTTGTGAATTGTTGGAACTTTATGCTAGTGGAAAAGTAAGTTCTGGAGTACTCACTTATGATACAACGAGCAAAGAAGACAAAGTGATAGAAGTTTCTTTGGAAAAAATCAATAGTGTTCTTGGTATGCCACTTACTAGAGAAGATGTATGTGAGATACTGCTTCGTTTAGGATTTACTTATAAAGTTGCTTATAATGTGTTTACAGTATCTATACCGACAAGAAGATTAGATGTTAACATTAAGGAAGATTTAATTGCAGAAATTGGAAAAATGTATGGTTATAATAGGGTAGTTGGTACTCTTCCTCTTGATACGATTAAAAAAGGAACTTATTCTAAAAAAGCAAGATTGGAACGTGGTGTTCGAAGACATTTATGTGGCTTGGGATTAAATCAGGTAATTACTTATTCTTTGGTATCTGAAAAAGAAATCCCAATGTTTCAGAGTGTTACACATACTCCAGTTATTTTGGAATCTCCAATGAGTGAAGATCGAAAGGTGATGAGGGAGTCTTTGATTCCATCGTTGATTCGGGTTTATGATTATAACTATGCTCGTAATTTAAAGGATGTTTCTATTTTTGAAACTGGTTCTGTCTATTATTTAGAAGACAGTACTTATAAGGAAGATTTGATGTTATCTGGGCTTATGAGTGGTATGTATGAAGAAAACACTTGGCAAAATAAAGGTTTGAAAATTGATTTTTATGTTGTAAAAGGTGTTGTTGAAAATTTACTTGTTTTTTTAGGATTTGCTAATCGTTATCATTTTGATACAGAAAAATTGGTAGGAGAATTACATCCTGGAATGAGTGCTAGAATAACAATTGATAAAGAGGTAGTAGGTTTTGTAGGAAGAGTTCATCCTAGTATTTGTAAAAAAGAAGTTTATGTGTTTGAATTAAATTTAAAGAAAATTTTAGAGATGAAAGTTCGGTCTATTAAATTTAAAGAAATTCCAAAATTTCCAAGTGTGAAAAAAGATGTAGCATTTATTGTAAATAAGTCAGTTAGTTCAAAGGAAATTGAGGATGTGATTAAAAAATCAGGTGGAAGATTATTAACTCATATTGATGTGTTTGATGTCTATGTTGGGGAAAATGTTGGAGAAAATGAAAAGTCAATTGCTTATGCTTTAACATTTAGTGATTTAAATAAGACGCTTAGTGATGACGAAGTGAGTGTTATTTTTGAAAAAATTATTAATGATGTAACAAAGAAATTAAATGCAGTCCTTAGGAATAAATAATATAAAATGCAGGTGTGGAATCAAATTTCATGTCTGCGTTTTTTTGAAATGTAGGAAAAAAATCAGTTTTTCTAAGAAAAATTTAGATTTTATTGAAGTTACCTACTTTAAAATAATACATAAAAAGGATTATAAGAAATTGATTTCATTATAGTCCTTTTTATTCAATATTATATAGGAAAAATTATACTTCTATATATTTTTTGATTTGTTTTTCTGATAACTTTGTTGCATTCGCAATAACATCTAAGGGAACTCCTGCAGAGAATAAATTTTTAGCGGTTTCTAATTTTCCTTCAATTTTTCCTTCTACTTTTCCCTGGGCCATTCCTTGGGCTATTCCTTGAGCCATTCCTTGAGTTTTCCCCTCATTCCATCCTTCAATTCTCGCATGTTCTCTAATTCCTGACGTTTCAAATTCAAAT
>CAYYCR010000008.1:0-20163 GCA_964470385.1 uncultured Muribaculaceae bacterium
TCCCTATAGAAATTATACTATTAAAGGATATTGAAAACAAGCGAACAAGTTAAATTTTAGAACAAAAGTTTATAATTCATGTTATATTTATAATTAGTTAGTAATTATTACTACTATCTATTAGTTGTTTGTAAGAAAAGTTATTCAACTTCTTTTTCACAGGCACCATGACGTATGATGCAAACCTAATTTGTTCGTTTAAATTAGGAGAATTCTTCTTCAATACAATGGAAGTAGGGTACTTAGCTTCATGAGTCTTTTAGAGACCTAAAAAGAATTTGTTAAATATGTCTAACTTGATGTAATTATCTATTAGGATTTTGCTGTGCAAAAAACATACTCGACAAGAGGAGAATTATATATGGTATTCTAATTACACTAGAGTGTGACAAAAATGGTAATTTATAAGTCTTATAAGTTTCGGTTGTATTCCAATGAAAAGAATGAATGAATAAAACCTTTGGTTGTATTGGATTAATTTATAACGATTATTTAGAGAAAAAACAAACTATATATCAAATAAATAAAAATACTATCATGCAAGGATTTTATCAAGGAATTAGAAATTTTCCAAAATAGAAAGGGAAATTTGCTTTATTTGTTTTCTTTTAATGAAAAAAGAAAAATATATGATAAAATATAAATATAAGTTTAAAATAATTTGCTATTACGTTGGCAAGTTAATGAAAACTTTTTATAATCAAGCAGGAGGTTTAGGTATGAAAGATTATAAAAATTATGACGGGAGTATTCCCAAAGAATTGCAAGAAGAAACCTATTTATTATATGATGAAAAAAATTTGGGACCAGGTTTCTTTATTGTAACAAAGGAAAATGATGCAATCAAAAATTTTGTTAACATTAGTTTATCAAGAGAGGCGTTATGTTCTAGGATACTTGTTCGTGGATATGAAAAAAATTTATCACAGTCACCAGAAGAAGAATTTCAAACAATTAAGATAACTGTAAAAAATGATAATCCTTTATTTAGTCCATTAAATGTATTAAGTAAAAAATTAATGGGGCGAAAAATAAGTTCAATTAATCCGTATGAACAAGGAAAAAATCATATGAAAATTACACCTTTTGATGATACGATTATATTAACAATAGCCAAAGATATTATCAGAGTTTCTGATGACACTAATTTTATAGATATTACATTAGATAATACGTTTGCTTGTTTATTTTATAATGATATGTTAAGCTTTTATGAGGAATTATCGCAATTAGCACCAAAAAGTGTAACAGAAAAAGATATTAAACAATTATTACTGACAAAATAAAAAATCTTTTTTATAATAAAGTAATTTTTAAGGTCGTATATGCAAGAATATTATAAAGGACTAGAAAAATTATAATATTTACTTATATATAAGGAGTGGAGAAACTTGGAGAAAAATAAAATAAAAAAAGCATTAGACTTTTACGTATTTGCAAACCAATTAAAATCGATTAGAAGAATGAAAACAAGCCAAAGCTATGCGGATTTTCTTTATGGTAGTTTAATACTAGCCATTTCATTAGATTCAGAATTTGAAATAACGAATGACTTAGGAAAGGTTTTGCGAATGATTGTGCTAGAAGATATTGCAGTAGCCGATAATCCAAAGAATACCTTTTTAGAAAAATTAGGAAATTTATCAAAAGGAAAAAAATATTTGCAAGAAATAAAAGAACTTAGAACTTTGAAAACTTCAGAAGCAAAATTAGCATATGAAGCAAAAAGGAAAGAATATCAATTAAATAGAATCATGATAGAAAATGAACAGAAAAATGTAGAAGAATTATACGAATTAGTCATTCAACAAAGAATTTTTTTGCCACAAAATGACGAAGAATATCGAAAATATAAAGAAATATTTCGTTTTTATTATTTGAATCAGAAATTAAAAAGTAAAGAAAGAAGTGCCTGGGATAAAAAACACTGGAACATAAAAAATGACAGAATAGAAAGTATATCAGAACACGTTTATGGAACAATCATTTTAGCCATTGCTCTAGATTCAGAATTTAATTTTAACATCGACATCGATAAAGTGATAGAAACATTGGCGATTCATGAAATAGGAGAAATCTTAATTGGAGATATTACTCCATTTGATAAGATTACACCTAGGCGAAAAGAAAAAATGGAGCACGAAGCAATTATTCAAGTAGTTGGGAAATTAATGAAAAGACGTAGTCTAATCAAAATGATTTTTTCGTTTGATAGGAAAAAAACAAACGAAGCAAAATTTGCTTATTGGTGTGATAAACTAGAAGCAGATATTCAGTCTAAAATATATCAAGAAATGGGATGTCATCATTCTCTTGATAGCCAAGAGAACAATATCGTGTTTCAAAGTGAAGCTGTGCAAAAAATGATAGAAAATGGTGCTAAGACAGCTTTTGATATTTGGTATGAATATGATAAACCCAACTTTAATGAAAGTTTGGAATTTCAAACAATATTAGATTATGTAAAAGAACACGAAATCAAGAAGTATTACAAGAAATTGTAATATTTTTCATATAAATATCATTTTTCTATGAATTTTTAGTGATAATAAAAAGATTTAAAAAATAATCTTTTTTCATATTTTATTAATATAATCATGGTTCTTTTAAAATGCTTCATACACTTTTCTGTTTTAAAAATGTTTACTTTATAAAATCTTATTGTTATAGGGTGATATAAAATATAGTTTTTATAAGTTCATTCTGTCATTGAAAATGAATAGTCTTTTATTTGTGAAAAAAATGTGATAAGATAAAAATAGTTTAAGAATGGAGCTAAAAAATGAAAAATAATGTATTTTTGAAGAAATGGAATAGAAAATATATACCATATGTTATTTTATTTGTAGTGATGTTTATAGTTGGTTTCCCGCTATTAAGAACTAGAATGCTAGAAGGTCATGATGGAGTGTTTCAACTTTTTCGGAATTATACAACTAAAGTAGCAATAGCAGACGGGCAATTTATTCCAATGGTTAATCCCAATATGATGGGTGGTTTTGGATATGCTTCCAACTTATTTTATGGAATTTTGTCTACTTACATTATTACTTTTTTTTCTTTTTTTACACCAACAATAGGGTTGGCGATTAATCTATTTATATTATTGATTCTTTTTTTATCAGGTCTTTTTATGTATTTTTTCGTATATGACTTTTCCAAAAAGAAAGATATTTCTTTGTTATCTGCGATTCTTTATATGACAGCTCCTTATTTGTTATATGATATATATGTAAGAATGGCTCTTGGTGAAATTGCCTCGTTTGTTTTCGTGCCTCTTCTTTTTCATGGACTATACAGTATTATAAATAGTGATAAAAAAAAGTGGTATTTACTTACAATTGGAACCTCAGGTTTACTTTTATCACACAGCATTAGCACGTTTATGTGTGCCATATTTGCAACCTTTTATATAGTATTAAATATAAAGAAAGTATTAGAAAAAGAGATCATTTTAAAAATAACGATTGCAATTTTATTCGCCCTTTTAATATCACTTCCTACTGTTTTACCTCTTTTAGAAGCAAAATTATCCAGTGATTATATGGTATTTGATTCAGTATATATGAAAACAAATGGGGCAAAAATGGAAAGCCATGCAATCCATTTATTTGAAAGCTCTTTTAAAATGCCAACAATCATTGTTCAAATATATATCGTTTTCATTATTGGAATTGTATTGTTCTTTATAAAGAAAAAGAAAATTAGTTGGGATATTAGATGTTATTTTATTTTGTTTATCATTTCTGTTTTTTTAACACTTGACATTATTCCTTGGTCTTTTTTTCCTAATTTATTTTCTACTCTTCAATTTCCTTGGCGATTTTTACAATTATCAAGTTTCTTTTTCGCCCTTACCTTAGCTGTTCTTTTGCAAGAAATACAATGTAAAAGGAAAAGTCTTTGGTTAGTAATAGTAGCCTGTTGTTTGCTATCTGCCATTCCTTTTTTGAAATTAGGAATCTTCAATCCTGGTATTGATAACCATTTGGTATATTCTAACAAATTAAAAAAAAGAGAAAATATTGTGCGTTCCACTGGGACTGCAAGTGCAGAGTATCTACCAAGAAACGCAATTTACAATTACCATTATTTGAAAAATCATAGTATGCTTCCAACTTTGCTAAAGGGAAATGGAAAAATAGAACAAGTCAAAAAAGTTGGAACCCATTTGACATTTGAATTAGAACTTCAAAATTCTAGTTTGATTGAGCTTCCATTTATTTATTATCCAGGTTATGTAGTAAAAGCGAATGGAAAAGATATTTCTACTTTGGAAACGAAAAATGGCTTAGTTGGAATATCCTTAAAAAAAGGTAAATACCACGTTACCAACTATTATCGTGGTTCTAATGTGATGATTTTTGCTTATATAACGTCTTTGATTAGTTGTTTTGTTTTTATCATATTGATTTTGAAACAAAAGAATTTAACCTGTTTTCAAAAGCAAAAATAATATGAAATAAAGAAATAGTACTTTTTATTAAGCACTATTTTTTTATGATCACGATTTTATTATATGATTCAATTCATAAATTTGAAATGCTTTATAAAAATGTTCAAATTATAGAAAAGAATAGATATAAAATGGTATAAATTAGGAAATATAGTTCAAAATACCAATAGGAGGCAATATATGAAAAAAATATTATGTATAATGACTTTATTATGTTCCTTTTTATTAGTTGGGTGTAATGTAGGGAAAAAACTTACCAATACTCCTACGAAACAAGTAGAAATATTTTTAAACAAATATCAAACACTTGACAAAGATGTACTAGACGATTTGGATAGAGCAATTGCAAATGAAACTGATTTTAGTGGTGAACATCGTCAAGACTATCGTGAGATTATGAAAAAAGCTTATCAGAAGCTAGCTTATCAAATCAAAGATCAAAAGGAAGATGGCGATAAAGCAACTGTAACAGCAGAAATAGAAGTAGTAAACTATGGAAAAGTATTAAGTGCAGCGAATGTGCATTTACAAGAAAATCCAGAAGAGTTTTATGATGAAAACGGAGAATATGATGTAAAAAAATTCATTAGTTATCGCTTAGAACAAATGAAAAAAAATACTGAAAAGGTAAAATATACCATTGATTTTGAATTAACTAAAAAAAATGATCAATGGAAAGTAGATGATTTGAGTAAAATCGATGAACAAAAAATTCAAGGAATTTATCAATACTAAGATACGAAAAGGTATCTTTTTCTTTTAAAATTCTTTATTTTAAAGCGAATCTATAAAATTTTAAATTTACCTTACTATTAAATTACTACTTTAATATATAATTATTAATATAGAAATAATTAGATTTAAAAGGATTTCATAAATCCACACTTATAAGAATTCTAGTTTTAATGTGCCTAAAAATATGATAAAATTATTACGAGGTTTAAACAAATTATGTTAACTTACAAATATGATTTTCTATTAATACCATTAAATAAATAAGAAAGGAAAAATGCCAATGATTTTAATAACTAAAGATAATTTACAATCATTTATTGAGTATTATCATGGTTTTCATGACAGTTATATAACTAATATTAATTATAATATAAATAACTCACAAATAGAGCTTTTTATGAATGTTTATTGGTCAGCTAAACCAATACTAAAAGAAGACGGAATATATGACACGAATAAAACAAAAATGAAAATAATTTTTAATGGTGTGGAGCAATGCAATAATAAAGAAATTTTTTCATGGGATTACATTAGTGATATTTTTATAAAATATATTAAAATTAAAAATAAGGAATATATATGTTTTGCAAATGATGAAAAAGAACCATTAATTTATATTGTATGTGATAATATTGAATATGAAGAAGTAAAGAATTAATAAAAATTGCTACGATTTTTTCCCTATTATTCGTATCATTTAAAACGATAGAATGAATCTTAAATATATCAAAATACTGTTACATACTTTATGCTACATAACAAGGGTAATTTATTATGGGGAAGACTTTGTAGCTATATCATTAGTCCCGCTTATCAAGGTATATTTCAATACTATGGCATTTCATAGTATCTTTTTCAATTGACAAAAAATAAAAAAATGGTATGATATAAAAAATTAAAAAGAGAGGGAATTTTATGTCATATGAATTAACAAAAGAAGATTATAGTAATTTGGGATTATTAGTTTTAATCACTGAATCCCTTGAGGAACATTATCATATGTTAATGCAACTAGAAATCAATGAGCAGAAAGACACTGAAGAATATCAAGGGGTTATAGAAGAAATCAAATCAGCAAGACAAGTAGAAGAAAAAATTTATAAGCAAATCGGAACAAAAAAAGAAAAATTGAAAAATTTTATAGAATACCTTCAAGCAGTAAAAGATAACAATCTGTCTAAAGACCGAATGGAAGTAGCAATTGGTAAGCAAGATGATATTGTGACTGAGAGAATACTTAGAACTTTTGATTATATGATTTCTTTAGACTATGATTTTAAAACACAATTAATAGAAAGAGAATATTTCATTCATGTTGTTGCTTTAGATATGTTAGAAACGATATTAAATGATGAATATACTTGCTTTTTATCTTTGTTAGAGCAATATATTCATTCCACAAATTATAAAGATGTAAAAAAGCAGTTTATTATGACTAAATATCGTTTGATTTTTATTTGTCATGAAATAGAAAAAGAAATGTTAAAAAATAAGTTTGAACTTCCACTACAAGTCTACCTCCAAACAACTTGTATGGCTCAAATAAAAAAGCATGATGAGGAAGTAGTAAAAAGATTTCAAAAAAAATTGCTTTAGATACTGTAGAAAATCAAACCTATTCTTTACTATCAAATTTTCATAATTCGATTCTTTCGAACAAATCAAAACGAATAGAGGCAATCTTAAAAATATGTGCTTTGCGGGCAGGTTTGTTGTTTCTCACACAAGAAGATGTGACTTTCTCTAATCAAAAATTTCAGGATACGATTCATGATGATACATATCAGTTATACTATCCATATAATAGTGAAATAGAGGATATGATAACAGAAGCTTATCAGCAAGTAACAAAAGATAGAACCATCCCCGTTCAAGTTAGTTTTATAAAGAAGTAACCAAGCTTCTTTTTTTAATTTTTAAAGAAGAACTACTATAATAGAAATAATACATTGACAGATAGAGTATATTATGATATTATGTATTTGAACAGGAGGGGTAATTTGTCGATTACATCTGATATTATAAGGGGTCATACGGAAACCATTATATTAAGTCATTTATATGAAAAAGATAGTTATGGATATGAGATAAATAAAAAAATAAAAGAAAAAACCAACAATCAATATGAATTAAAAGAAGCCACCTTATATTGTGCCTTTAAACGATTAAATGAAAATGGATATATAGAATCTTATTGGGGCGAGCAAAAGGTAGGAGCTAGAAGAAGATACTACCGAATTACTGACGATGGAAAAAAATATTATAGAGAGTGTAAAAAAGATTGGGAACATACTAAGAAAATCTTAAATCAACTAATTAAGTAGGAGGAATGTTATGAATAAAGTAAAAAACTATATCAATGAGTTATTTAAAGATATCAAAAAAACGAGAAAAAGTGAAGAATTAAAAGAAGAATTAATTGCAGACTTAGAAGAAAAATATCAAGACCTTATTACAAGTGGAATGAGTGAAGCAAAAGCTTATAATGAAGTGATTCGTGGAATTGGTGATATTGATGAATTATTAGAGGGACTAAAAACAGTACCAAATGAGGAAGAAATGCAAGTTAGAAAAAAGACAGCACTAGTAGTATCTAGTTGTGTTGGACTTTATATTTTATCACTAATCAGTGTTATTGTTTTTGATGAAATATTAGAACTGGAAACAGTGAGTGCGATTTCTTTCTTTGGAATTGCAGGTGTTGCAACTTGTATCTTGGTTTACCACTTTATGTCAATTCCAAAATATCAAAAATCCGATGATACTTTGGTTGAGGATTTTAAGCAGTGGAAACATCAAAAAAATAAAAATAAGCAATTACTAAATGCCTTAGATACAATCACTTGGCTATTAATATTGATTATTTATTTTGTCATTAGCTTTTTATTTAGTTGTTGGTATATTAGTTGGGTACTATTCTTGGTAGCTCCACTTGTCACAACGATTATCCATTTGATTGTTGGAATGGAGGAATAAAATGAAAAATAGTACAAGAATTATACTTGTCATCATATGTTTTTTATTAATCGTATTTTTAGTTGGAATATTGATATGGGGAATTATAGATGATGATTTTTATGAGGGTGGACACTTCCAAATAGTAAAAGAAGAAACCATTCCATCTCATACGATTGATGAAATCATGATTACCATACGTTCTTCTGATATTCAGTTTTATAGCACCACTAGTGACGATATAAAAATAATACAAAAATCTAGAAAAAATAATAAAAAGGAGTTATTTCAGATAACAAATACAGGTAAGACTTTACAGATTGAAGATTCTAAAAAATTAAATTTTTGTATTGGATTTTGCTTTTTTAGAAATAGTACTTATGAAATCTATGTACCAAAATCCTATACAGGAAATATTACTGTGAATACTACTTCTGGCGATATAGAGTTTGAAAATCTAGAAGAAACTAAGTTAACGAATTTAAAACTTGTTACAACCTCAGGAGATATTGATATCAAAAGCAAACTGAGTACTTCTAATGTGAAAATAAGAAGTACTTCAGGAGATATAGAAGCGATAGCTCTAAATTCACCATTCATTGAATTAGAAACCGTATCTGGTAGTATTTCAAATGAATTAATAGAAAGTAATCAAGTTCATTTAAAAACAGTATCAGGAGAAATTGAAAGCCGTTTCTTAAAAGGAGCAACTCAGATTTCTACTGTAAGTGGTGATGTTGAAATTGAAAAATTGAATGTCACAGGAGATTCTAAAATAACAACTACTTCAGGAGATATTGATGTTAAAATGGATGTTAATTCTGCTTGCAAGATAAGTGCTAGTAGCACTTCTGGAGATATTCATTATCCAAAATCTGGAACCATACTAGGTAGTGGTACCAATTCCTTATATTTTAAAACAGTATCAGGAGATATTGATATTGAAGTTGCACACTAAAAATTTGTGTGACTTTTTTTTATTGATATTGTACCCATAAGATTTCTGCATAACTAGTCCTTTTTTTTCATATTTTTTATTAGGTGAGAGTATGAAGAAATTAATAGTAGTCCTTGTATCTTATCTTTTATTTAGTCACTCTGTTTTCGCTATGGATACGAGTGCAACTAGTGCTATTGTTATGGATCAAAATAGTAATCGTATTATTTATTCTAAAAATATTCATGACGTTCGAAGTGTCGCTAGTATTTCTAAAATTATGACTGGAATTCTAGCCGTAGAATCAGGAAAATTAGATGACAAGGTTACAGTAAGAGAAGAAATATTAAAAGCTTATGGTTCCGCAGTATATCTTCAAGTGGGAGAAACACTCACACTAAGAGATTTGGTATATGGACTTATGCTAAGGAGTGGAAACGATGCCGCTTTAGCCATTGCTACTTATGTAAGTGGTGATGTAGAAACATTTGTAGAAAAAATGAATCAAAAAGCCAAACAAATTGGAATGAAAAATACAACGTTTCATAATCCCCATGGACTAGATGAAGAAGATGGAAATATGTCAACAGCTTATGACATGGCAATACTAACAAGTTATGCGATGAAAAATGAAGATTATAAAAAAATTGTCAGTACCAAAAAATATACATTAAAGACAGATAAAAACAACTATGTATGGAAAAATAAAAATAAATTATTGAATACGTATCAATATACGACAGGAGGAAAAACAGGATTTACAGAAATAGCCAAACGAACTTTAGTTTCTACAGCAAGTAAAGATAATACTGATTTGATTGTCGTTACATTAAATGATAGAAATGATTTTGAAGATCATAAAAATTTATATGAAGAAGCATTCAATACTTACAGAACCTATACAGTATTAGAAAAAGGAAAAGTGTCAATTCCAGGGGAAAACTATTATCAAGATGCTGATATTTATTTAAAAGACGATTATAAGATGATGTTAGCACAAAATGAAAAAGGTAATATTATTTTAAAATATGAATTAGAAAAAAAACGAAATTATAAATCTGGTGATCCAGTAGGAGTTGTCAAGGTAATGTTAGATGATAAAAAATTTCATGAAGCAACTTTGTATGTTGAAAAAAGAAAAATCAAACCTCATGTTTCTATTTGGGATAGAATTGGAAGGTGGTTTAAGAAAATATGATTAATAAAATTTGGGCATTTTTCATTATTGTTGGAAGTATCTTTTGTATTGCTACGAATCAAACAGACGTTTTAAACTCAGAAATTTTAAATAGTGCGAAAAATAGTTTGGATATGGTCCTTCAACTTTTTCCCGTCATGGCTCTTTGGTTGGGAATTATGAATATTGCTTCTGTTTCAGGATTATTAGAAAAATTTTCGAGTATGATTTCCCCCTTTTTAAAAAAACTATTTCCAGAAATCCCTGAGGGCCATGAGTCATTAAGTTATATTGCTTCTAATATTGTCGTCAATATGGCAGGGCTTGGAAGTGCAGCTACTCCATTTGGATTAAAGGCGATGAAGTCATTACAAGAGATAAATCCTAAAAAGGATACAGCGAGTAGAAGTATGATTACTTTTTTAGTTTTAAATACAAGTGGAGTAACATTGATACCAACAACGATTATCTCTCTTAGGATGATGTATAATAGTTCTGATCCTACAGCGATTGTGTTTGCTTGTATTTTGGCCACTTTATGTTCGACAGTTGGAGGATTATGTATAGATAGAATTATTGCAAGGAGAATGCGATATGATTAAAGTACTATCTAATATGATTATTCCTTTGTTAGTGCTTTTGGTACTTATTCATGGAATGGTAAAAAAAGTAGATGTTTATGATGTATTTATCGAAGGGGCCAAAGAGAGTTTTGGAATGATTTTGGAATTGTTTCCAACCTTACTTGGAATGATTTTAGGAATTAATATTTTTTTAAAAAGTGGAGTATTGGAGTTTGTTTTACAAGGCCTTTCTCCCTTTTTTAATTATATAAAAATTCCTTTTGAGATTATTCCTATGGCTATTATGAGGCCGATTTCGGGAAGTTCTACCTTAGCCATTTTAAATAATATATATGAAACTTTTGGACCTGATGGATATTTAGGAACGCTTGCTTCTGTGATTCAAGGTTCTACGGATACTACTTTTTATGTGTTAACTCTTTATTTTGGTAGTATTGGAATCAAAAAAATAAGGTATGCTATGTGGGCTGGATTATGTGCTGACTTGATTGGTATTATTGCAAGTGTAGTCATTGTGAATTTATTTTTTTAAAGATTGTTTTTTAGGTCATCTTATGATATTATAATATTGGTGATAGAGTATGAAAAATAAATATTTATTGATAGGAATTATAGCAGGAGTTGTTGTGATTGGGCTTGTTATTATAATCATGATGAATAGTGATAGTACAACAAAATTAAAATGTGTTATGGAAAACAAAGAAGATGGTCTGAATGCAAAATCAACATTTAATATTTCTTTTAAAGAGAACAAAATGAAAGTAGTAGAATCAAAAAGTGAGATTATTTTAACAAATGATAAGTATAAAAAAAATATTGATTTGGTTTATAATACGTTGTTACAACAATATGATAGTGACAAAAAAGAAGATGGGGTAATTATAAAGACAAATAAAAATAAAGATTCCGTTAGTCTAACGGTAACGGTAGATGCGAACAAAAATCCAGAAAAGGTGTCATTGGTTGGTTCTTCTATCACAAATGAAATGAATTATGATAAAGTAAAAGAGTCATTAGAAAAGCAAGGATATAGTTGTAAATAGAGACGAAAGTTTCTTTTTTTATATCCATAGTTTACTTGTTTTGATAGTTGCAAAAATAAGAATCTTACTGTATAATCGGCACAGGTGATATTTATGGAACGTTTACAAAAGGTAATTGCCAATATGGGATATTGTTCTAGAAGAAAAGCAGAAGAACTTATTTTAAAAGGAAAAGTGACTGTGAATGGAAAGTTAGTAGATACTTTAGGAACCAAAGTAAGTGAAAAAGATGAAATTGTAGTTGAGGGAAATTTATTGTCAAAAAATCAAAAAGAATATTATTTATTATATAAGCCAAGAGGAATTATTACCAGTACTAAAGACGAGAAAAATAGAAAAACGGTTATTGATTTGATTCCAACGAATACTCGTATTTATCCAGTTGGAAGATTGGATTATGATACGAGTGGAATCTTGCTTTTAACCAATGACGGAGAATTAACAAATGCTTTCATTCATCCTAAGAATGAAATAGATAAGGTTTATGTTGCGAAAATAAAAGGCTTTATTTCTCCAAAAGATTTAAAATTGTTAAGTAGTGGTGTTGTAATAGACGGAAAAAAGACTTCAAAAGGTAAGGCTAAATTGAAAAGGTTTGATAAGAAAACCAATACTTCGATTGTAGAATTAACGATTCATGAGGGAAGAAATCATCAAGTCAAAAAAATGTTTGAAGTGTTAGGCTATCAAGTGTTAAAGTTAAAAAGAGAACAAATAGGATGTTTAAATTTATCTGGATTAAAAGTAGGAGAATATCGTAGATTAAGTCCTAAAGAAATTAAAATTTTGTATAACGATACTGTGAAAAAAATTAGAGATTAAAATCTCTATTTTTGTAAAATAGTTGTAAATGGTTTTTGAATTTTTCGGTGGTTATTTTAAATTTATGTTACAATGAATAAAAAGGAGTTGCGATATGGAAAAGAAAGATAAGAAAGAAAAAAATACGAAAAAGAGATATATAATAATTCTTCTTTTATTGATAGTGATACTGCTTTTATGCTTTGGTTATGTATTATTATATAAGGGGTATCAGAATTTACAAAATAGTAATACTCCTAATATAGATAATAGAGAAGAAAAAAAGGACTTAGAAGAAGAACCAGAATATTTATATAAGATTGTATATACAGATCCTCCTAATCGAGAGCTGATGAAAGATACGGTGTCTATGTCTATATTTTTTATTACCAAAGACTATCATATTTATAGTATTCAAAAAACGTTAAATTCTGATGAATTAGCTCCTTATACGAAAACGATAGAGGGTGGACAGACAATCGCTTTAGATGAACTTAGAGTTGATTTAGAAAAAGGAACTTCAGAGGAAAAAATAAAGTTGAATCGAACTCAAAAGTTTATTGTAAAAATGTTATTGGAAGAACAAATGTATATTGATGATATTGGAAAAGAATTTTTAGTGGAACAGCCAATGTATTATATTATTAATAATAATACTCAAAAAAATTATTTTTCTAATTTGGATGGTTCTAATAGCAGACTTGAAATATTGCTAAAGGTTCTTATTTATAATGATGTCACTTATTTTGATTATTTAAAAAATAAAGATGTTACGAACTAAGAATATTAGGAATTGAATATTTATTGGATTAAAAACTTATGCCAAAAGGTAATAATAGTGATTATTATTTAACTGATTTTAATAGACTAAATTAAAAAATTAGAGGTTTACTAATCTCTAATTTTCTTATGCAGCTTTTTCTTCATACTTTTCATAGACAATTGCATCAGTAGGGCATCCAGCAACAGCATCCATAACCTCATCCCTTAAATCATCAGGAATATGTTCTACTTTTACCTCTGCTCTATCATCATCTCCAAACTCGAATACTTTAGGTACTAAACCGACACAAGCTCCACAACTGATACATGCTTCTTTATTGACTGTTAATTTTTCCATTTTTTTTGCCTCCTCTTTTCATTATATGGAAAGAATTAGAAAAATGCAAGAGGGACTTTAAAAAAAATGTAAATTATGTTATGATTATGGTAGTGAGGTGGTAACGTGAAAAGTAGAATGGAACGATATTACGAAGTAGACAACGATACAAGTAGACGAACTAGAAAAAATGCCGATTTGTATCAAAAGATTTACGAAAATGATGAATATAGTAACATTGAAGGAATAGCAACCACTTTAAAACCAAATGAAATTGATATTTCTAAAATAAAAGAAATGTTAAAAACAAGAGAACAAGAACAAAAACCAAGGGACATTAGAGATTTAGTTCCAAAACCAATTATACGTGAACCTAAAAAAGAAGAAACAGTATCATTTGAACAAGAAGAAAAAAACTATGATATTAGAGATATTTTAAATAAAGCAAAAAGTGAAAGAAACGAGGAAGATAGCTATCATAAACTTAAAAATACTTCCTATGATATTTTTAAAAATTTAAATGTAAAAAAAGAACCGATAAAAGCAGAAGAAAAAGAAGAATTAGAAGAATTAATAAATACCATAACAAACACAAGTATGTTAAATAAATTAGGGGATCAAGAATTAAGTTTAGGACTACTAGATGAACTAAAATCAGATACCATGGTAGGACAGCCATCTGCAATTAAATCTATATTAAAAGAAGAAAAAGAAAACTTAAAAGATGATAACTTTTTAGAAGATGACAAACAGAATATGGACAAATCTTTCTTTACCTCTAGTTTAAACTTTAAGGATGATGACTTTGATGAATTAGAAGAAATGGAAAAGAATCTTCAAAAAAACCATACTATGTTAAAAGTTCTTATTTTTATTTTACTCGTTGTAGTAACTGCTAGTATTATATTTTTTATACTAAAATAAAAATCTACTTAGTTGTAGATTTTTTACGTAAAAGATAGCGGAGGAAAATTAGAAAAGGAATTCCTGCAAAAAAAGCAAACAAGAACCATGGGGAATAATGAAGAGCAATCAGATTGGCAATGGTATTGTTTTTAAAAATATGTTCTGTTGCAAAAATGAGAAAAACACATAATAAAACCATTACTGGATTAGCTAGTTTCTCTTTCATACACCAATCATCTTTCAAATATTGCATAATAAAATAAATTCCCATAACGATAAAAGCAAACAAATCAAAAAGCCAGTGTAAGGCTACAATTCCCTCTACACGAGAAAGAAAACCACCAAGAGAAATTAATTTTAACAAATGGAATTCTGGATATTGATAGAGAAGTGCTAAATGTGGACCAAAAATAGAAATGATAAAAAATAGTGTAAGAAATAAGGAAGCAGAACTTAAAATATAGGTAATAATAATATCTCTATTAAAATGTCCATTTTGAAAAACATGATTTTTAGGAATTGATGTCAGCATAAATAATGGTAAGATATTAAATGCAATAAAAGACATACTTCCTTTTAAAACAGGATTCCAACCATGTTCTAAAAAAGGCTTCAAATTTAAAATATCCACTTCTTTTGCTAGTCCCATGACCGTTAAAATGAAAAGAATGAATGCAAAATATAAAAGAATTACATGGGTTCTTGCAATGACAGTAATGCCTTTTGTTAAAATATAAGTAATGGCAAGAAAGAACATAATAGCAATCGCAAGTGTTGGAGTATTATTTAGATATTGAGAACTAATAAAACCAATTAAATTATAAAAGGTGACAATAACACAAATACCAACCGCACCCACTAAAATAATATTTATAATTTTTCCAATTGTTTTTCCGAAAAGATTTTTGGTGAGTGAAAAAATGGTATCATTGGGTTCATGATTTTGAATATATAAGAAAATAAGAAGCGGAATAAATCCTAAAACAGTTCCAATTAGAATTGAAATCCAACCATCTTGGTTAGCGATATGTAAAAGATTACTAGAAGTAATCCCTAAAAAACTAGCTCTCATAACGAAATAATATAAACAACAAATTTCTAATGGTCGTAATTTTTTTTTATTCATGAATTGCCTCCTTTATGGTTTGTTCAAGGGAACCTTTGTTTTCCAGTGTAATATCTATTTTGACATTCACCTTTAAATCTTTAAATCCCTTTTCATTCCAATCTTTTTCTACCTTTTTCCAATACTTTGGATAACTTTTGTGAATCAAACTTCCATAACCAAATACATCACTTTGGTAAGTATCTTGTGCCATGGTAAGAGCTTTATCGATATATGTTTTTAATTCTTTTTCAGTAGCTTTTTCGATATCGACAATTACTTTAGGATCTTCCAAATCCACTTTTTGATTAATTTCATTGATGAGTCCCTTTCCACTTACTGAAACGTCTATTGTTGGAATATGATTCTTCATATTTACTTTTGTTTTAGAACCAACTTTTTTTAGTGTAATGGAAATTGGTTCACCCTTATAATCAAAAGTGGAATACATGAAATCAACATTGTTTGTTAAAAGATTAATACCACGATTTTCATCTTTAGAACTCCAGCCCACAAATTTGTCTTGTTTAAAAATTCCCGCAGATCCCATTTTAATGGTAGCATCAGGTTCAATTTGTTTGGCATTGTCTTCTTTTTCTCCTTTTGCTACGTTTCCCTCAACTGTAACACTATTCATGTAAGGATTTTTTCCAGGTTCTAATAAAGTCTGCAAAAAAGAATTATAAGTTACTTTTGTCATAATCGCTTGTAAATGGTATGTTTCTTCAATATTAATAGAGATACTTTGAGAGGGGAAAGCTTCTAGTGGAGATAAAATTTTGAGTGTATCTTTGGCTTTACAATCTTTTGCTAAAACAAGGTAAAACATTTTTCTAGATTGGGGTTCTCTAAGTAAGTAGTCAAGCATATCATTAAGACCCTCTTTTGCAACCTCTTCCGATACTACGACAACTAAAAGGTGTCTAATATATAGTTCCTTTGGACTAGATAATTCAATGTCTTTTAATGCTTCGACAATGGTTTTCCCTTTTCCGTCTAGAACAATGGTCTGCGATTCGCCCTCTTTTGAATTTCCTTGAATTTTTTGAGCATTGGAAATTAACATTCCCACTTTATATTCGTCGCCCTCTTTATCAATGGACATTCCGGTTGAAATACTTAATTCACTTAATTCACGATAATTCCAACAACCAGTTAAGAAAAAACAACATGAAAGCACTAATAGTATTTTTAGTTTCATTTGTTATCCTCCTTTAGCCTTACTTGGTTTTTGTCTGTTAAGTATTTTGGACGTTTTGTCAATTTTGTAATTGGTAATTTAACGATAGTATCTTTCCAAGCATTGAAATCGAATGGACTAAATGGAATTAAATATGGAACATCTAAGGTTTCTAAGCTTACAAGTTTAATAATTAAAATGAGCATGGCCACTAAAAAACCGATTAATCCCATGAACATAGAAGTGAAAATAAAAATAATTTTCCAACTTCTCAGTGCATTAATCATATCAATGTCGGAAAATGCCATTTCACAAATAGAAGTAACTGCGACAATGATAACGACAATGGGTGAAACGACACCAGCTGATACTGCAGCATCTCCTAATACTAAGGCTCCAACAATGCTCATTGCTGTTCCAGCAGCACTAGGTGCCCTAAGATCACTTTCACGTAAGACTTCAAATGTAATTCCAAACAGGAGAACTTCTAAAACAGTGGGAAAAGGGACTCCTTGTTGTTGCATGGCAATTGAAATCAAAAATTCATCGGGAATTAACTCATGATTGAATGTGGTAAGGGCTATATAAAGAGCGGGTGTAATAATCGTAATAAAGAAAGCTAGAGTTCTTAAAATTCTAGAAAAAGTTACATTGGAAGCTTTTTCATAATAATCAGTAGGAGCATGTAAGAAGCTTACTAAAGTAGCTGGAGTGATAAGGACAAATGGAGTATTTTCAACAATAATGGCAATTTTTCCGTCTAATAGTTCTCCACAGACCATATCGGGTTTTTCTGTCGTAATCATTTGTGGAAAAGTAGAATGTTGTTTTCCCTCTAAAAATTTTCGGATGTAGCCACTATCTAGGATTGCATCAATATCAATCTCCTTTAGCATTTGTTCAATTTTATGAACTCTTTTTAGTTCAGCAATATCTTTGATATAGGCAATCGCGACTTTCGTCTTGCTTCTTCTTCCAATTTGGAGTTCATGAAACCATAAGTTTGGGTCTTTTATTCTTTTTCGAATAAGACCAATATTCATATTATGATTTTCGGTAAAACTATCTTTTGGTCCTCTAATAACGGGTTCAGATGAGGATTCTGTTACTCCTCGGTCTAATTTTGTTCGAGTTTCCATAATAATTGCTTTTTCATAACCATCAATAAAAATACAAGTAAATCCAGAAGATAGATAATAAAAAATGCTGTCAAAATCTTCAGCAGTAGATAGTTTACTATTAGGAATCGTATTTTCTAATCTTTTAAGGATATTCGTGAAAAAAGTTTCGGTTTTATTATACTTCACGTCATCACTAATACTTTTCATAATAAAGTCACTAATTTTGTCATCACTGCTGACACTTTCAAAATAGATATAAGAAATATGTTTGGTTCCAATTTTAATATCTCTAGTAGCTAAATCTGGGCTGTTTCCAGTAGCTAGTTTTATAACTTCTATATTTTTTTTTGAGTTTTTTCCAATTTTTTTCATACAAATCCCTCATTTACTGTTATTAGTATGACAAAATTATAAGAATTTATAAGTAAAATGTGTCATTGAATTTGTATTTATTTCTGTGTATAATGGAATTTAGAAATGAAGTGTGAATGTATGAAAGAAAAAATAATCGTGACCATAGAAAATTTAGATCATCATGGAAGAGGAATTGCTCATTTTAATAATAAAGTTGTTTTTGTGGAAAATGCTTGTCCGAAAGAAGTTGTGGAAATTGAAATTTTTAATGTGAAAAAAAAATACATGGAGGCAAGGATTGTTCAAGTGATAACTCCAAGTAAAGACCGAATCGAAAGTCCTTGTTCTTATTTTTTAGAATGTGGCGGTTGTGATTTGCTTCATCTTGATTATCAGAAACAGTTAGAATATAAAGAAAATAAGGTACGAGAAATTGTAAAAAAATTTGCTTCTCTAGAAAATGTAGTAAAGCCAATTGTTCCTAATGAAACTGTTTTTGGATACCGGAATAAAGTTACTTTTGCAGTAAATCAAAAAATCGGTTTTTATAAGAAAAAGAGTAATCAGATTATAGAAATAGAAAATTGTTTACTACTTTCTAAAAAGATGAATTTTATTTACTCTGTTATTAAAAAGCATATGAATAAATCTTTTGTAAAACAAGTGATGATAAGAGATAGTCAAACTCTAGATGATACTTTGGTTGTATTTGAGGTAGAAGATGAATTTCAAGTATCACAAATTCCATTAGAACAACTTTCTGGTATTTCTATTTTAGTCAAAAGAAAAAATGATTATGAAGTGGTGAGTGGAAAACCGTATTTGGTAGAACTGGTTTTAGGCTATACTTTTAAAATTTCACCAGCTTCTTTTTTTCAAGTAAATACGAGGGGAATGGAAAGACTATATCAAACGGTACTAGATTGTGCGTCCATGACTGGTTTAGAACGTGTTCTTGATCTTTATTGTGGAACGGGAACCATTGGAATTTGTTTGAGTAAGAAAGCTAAGAAAGTGCTTGGAATTGAAATTAATCAACAAGCAATAGAGGATGCGATATGGAATAAAAAACAAAATGGAATTTCTAATATAGAATTTTTATGTGGTGATACAGGAAGTATATTAAAAGAAACTTCTTTTCAGCCAGATTTGGTTGTTGTAGATCCGCCAAGAGCAGGACTTGATGAGTTAGCAATCGAACAGCTAAAAAAAATAAATGCTCCTAAAATGATATATGTTTCGTGTGATCCAGTGACATTAGCACGTGATATCAAACGGTTAGAAAATCATTATGAAGTTAATACTATTATTCCCGTTGATATGTTTTCTAATACATACCATGTGGAATGTGTATGTGTGTTGAATAGACGATAAACTTATTATAAATAAAAGGAAAATAAATTAGTTAGTAAAAATTAAAGTGAAACAAAGAAAGGTAAAAAAAATTATGGAAAATATAATTGAACGATGAAATCGAATGGGGATAAGTCAACCAATTAATGTAGGAAGAGAGTTGAGGAATTTCGATGTAAAGGTTATTTATTGTTCTTTAATTGAACGAGTTAAATATAAATTAGAATTTTTTGATTTGAGTAAAAATATTCCAATTATTGTAGATGGTAGATTAAAAAAAGGAAATGAGAATATATGAAAACGAGGAGGGTCTAAATGAAACATGAAATTATAGAGAAAGACAATTCGGAATTTGTA
>CAYYCR010000009.1:0-19713 GCA_964470385.1 uncultured Muribaculaceae bacterium
TTTCTCCCGCTCACTAATATTATTCGACAAAAGTAGCCTGATGACCTTACTTTTTTATAAAATTTCACAAAAAAAGAGCAAAAATTGCCCTTTTACATAGTATTTTAGTCTAATCAAGATAAGCATTACCAAAATTCATACTTACTAGTTTTTTCAAAACTAAATCGTACTATGTAGTCTGCAATGGTACATATTGGTAATCTAATATGTATCCATTTTTATCATATCCAAATTCAAATTTCTTATTCTCTTCCTAAACTATTTTTATAATTTTCAGTATTGATGGCAATACCTATCACTAAAATATAGGATAGAATATAAATCCACATCATCAAGACAATAATTCCAGACAAACTTCCATAAAAAATATCATAATTTGTAAAATGAGCTACATAATAAGAATAACAAGCTGTTACAAAAGACCAAACTAACGTTGTAAACATTGCTCCTTTATTCACATAATGACTTGGAATTTTTTCATCTGGTGCGATTGTATAAATTAATTTTACTAAGAAAAAGATAAAGCAAAAAGCAATTGGCCATTTAAAATATACAAATAAATTGTAAAATGACCTACTAATCCACTTTAAAATTCCAAAATCCATAATGGCTTTTACTATGATATTTCCAAAAGCTAAAAAAATAATGACAAAGAAAAATAAACTCACTAATAATATTGTCAAAAATAAAGCTTTTATTCTTCTAATTAAAAAGTCAGAATGAGGAATATCATATAAAATATTGGATGTCAAAATAAGAGAATGTGCTCCATTGGAAGCAACAAAAAATCCAGTAATCATATAAAAGACGATATTCCCATCAATTCCTTTTCCTTGGATAAAAGGAAGCAACGTATCTGACACTTCATGCGGCAATGTTGTAGCTAAAAAAGAAACCAACGAATCAATAGAAAGTGAAAAATAAGAAGCAATAAATCCAATTAGAGTAATGATTGGAATAATAGACAAAACAAAAAAGAAAGCCAAATTTCCTGGTAATATTCTCATATCTGGCTTCATGATCACATGATATAAATCAAGAAAAATGGACTTTATCCGTTTCATTTTGACCTCCTAATTATTGAGTTCTTCTTTATTGTTTCTCATATCTAATGTAGCCTCATTCACAGCATCATCAATTGTTTTAATGGCATCTGTAATAATGCTATATCCACTTGCAGCTCCAAATCCATGAGAAAGTTCTTTCAATTCTTTATTTAATTTTCGATTATAAGCAACAACTTGTTTTTCATCATAGCCAACCAAATAAATCAAAAACTCATTTCCATTGGTTCTAATAATATCACTATTTTCAATTTGTCCACGAATTAAGATATTGGCAGCTTCTTTTATAACATGGTCTCCCTCTTGATGTCCATAATTATCATTAATGTAAGCAATATTATTTAAATCAACAATAATAATGGCCTGTGGATAAACTTCTGAGGCATCCCATTTTTCAATGTTATCATTTAGATAAGAACGATTTTTAAGTGATGTCAATGAATCAATATAACGCAATTTATCTTCTTTTGAAATCTTCTTATTTTTCTTACTTTTCATTTTTGTATAACCAATCAGTGCTACTACAAAGAATGCCAAGCTACCAATTAAAATTAATAATTTTCCCGTTGCAAATGGAGTTTTTGTAACTTGCGTTAATTCATAAGAACTATCATTAATGATATTTTTTTCTTTTTCGAATGATAAATAGAAGTTAAATAAATCGATGAATAGTTCATTATCTTTAATATCTCTTACGACAAAATGTTCATCATCACTGAAAGTCTCCATGTAATCAATTTTAAAATTTTTAAATTCATTATCTTCATAGTATTTATAATTCTCATAATCAAGAGCAATTATACTATCTTTTTTTACCTTACGAATTAATTTTTCTAAGTTATCAAATTCCTCTACCTTGATATTGTTTGCTTTTAAATAAAATGCAATGGCACTATTTTTTATGGTAAATACTTTATCATTTTGTAGTGATGCAATAGAGTTTACGATATGTCTTTTGCTATCATGAGATAAAATAACTAATCTCTCATCATAAGTAGAAACAGTATCAACAACATCCATTTTATATTTGGTCTCTTCATATTGGTCAAATAAAATGTCGATTTTATTTTCATTAAATTCTTTCCATAACTGTGAAATGCTACTATATTCTTGAAAGGCAATTTCTACATCGGCAAAGTTAGAAAATTGCTTTAGAAAAGTACTATTATGACCTTTTAGTTTAGAACCTATCATAACATCAAATGGTGGGTTTTCTACAAAGCCATAGACATAACGTTTACTTTTAAATTTGGTTCTTTCTTTATCATCTAGATTTTTAAAATCGAAGTATGAGGATGCTAAATAATCATAATAAGTATCTTCATATTCTTCACGATACCATTTTTTATAGTATTTATTCAAAATAGTATTTAATTTATCGGTTTTTCCCAAACGAAGAACATAATAAATTGGATATTCTGAGATATTGTAAGCAATAGTAAAATCATTTTCAATAATATCTTCTAAATATTTTGTTTTTGGTAAAACAATTCCTTTTACATTATTGTCTTCCTTTAATGAGGATAGCAATTCGGTTTCATTTTCATATGTTTTTAATGTTACTGTACTGCCTCTTAAATAAGTATTTACTTTTTCTAAATCATCGTTTAGAATTCCCAAAGTGATATCCTTTAAATCAGAAAGACGATTATATTTTAATTTTTCTTTGGTGAGAATTACATAGTTGTCTTCATAGAATAATAAATCATTTTTTCCTAACTGATCTGTTGCCATGATAGCATATTCTGTTTTTGGGTTGCTACCATTTTCCATTGCCACTTTATTAAATACAAGCCCTGTATCTTTTTCTAGCGATTCTAAGAAGTCAAAAACAAGTCCTTTTCCATTATAGTTTAATATTGGTACTTGATTGATTACGGACAAATCAATTAGATTGTTCTTGTTACTTTCTATCCAACGATTTTCAATAATAGATAGTGTTGTGTCTTTGTTTGGACGGTTTAAGACATAATATCCAATTCCAAAGGCGATACTGAATAGTACTAGAATACTAATCATAATTACATACTTTTTTTTCATAGTTACCTCCGATTCTACCAAACAAATGCAGCACTAGTTCTATGCTTATATCCCATAATTGGATATTCTTCGCTTTCCTCAAGTTCATTACAGGTTATAATTACCTGTATATCATAAAACGATTTTTCATTTTCTGTTAAAGCAGGTAAAATAATGTCAGATAATTTTTTTGCTGTTTCTATATCAGTATCTTTTTTAACATCGATTGTAAAGTTTAGTAATTTTCCCTCTAAACGTTTTGTGGCATTTGCTACTTTTTCATTTGCTTTTATGTCAGAGACAATTTTGTTTAATGTATCTTCATTTAATTTTACCTTGTCGATTCCCTCTAAACGATTTCCATAAATGGTTCCTTCTTTTCCTGAAAGCAGAATGGAACGTGCAAATAAAAACATTGATATTCCAATTGCTATTAATGCAATTAAAAAAATTATTACACCTTTATGATTTTTTACAAATTTCCAAAAAGATGCCATATTATCACCTCTTTTGTATTCTTATTATACTATATTTCACTTTTTCTAGCAAATTAAAACTTTTGTAATTCTTCTATTAATAATTTACTTGCAAGAGCTGGATTAGCTTGCCCTTTTGACACTTTCATAATTTGTCCCATTAAAAATTTAATCGCACGATCTTTGCCCTCTTTAAAGTCTTTGATAGAAGCTGGATTTTCTTTTAAGACTTGAGTTACTAGTTCAAGTAATGCTTCTGTATCATTAATTTGTTCAAATCCTAGTTTTTGAATCAATTGTTGATAGTCTCCACCTTCTAATATTAAAATGGGTAGCAATTCTTTTCCTTGTTTTGATGAAATAACATTTTTTTCTAAATCTTTTACAAGAGATGATAGGTTTTCTTTATTTACGTGGATTTCATCAAATTGCAAGCTGTTTTTATTCATGATATTTATCATATCTCCTGTTAATAAGTTAGATAGAATAACAGGATTCATATGTGGTAACATCGTCTCAAAAAATTCACACATTGGTTTATTTGATACTATCGTATTAATGTTTTTTTGGTTAATTCCTAACTTTTGATATTTTTCTCTTAATTCTTCAGGCATTACTGGCATCTCTTTTTTGACTTCATTAATCCATTCATCGCTTACCTGAAAGTGTGGAATGTCTGGTTCTGGAAAATATCTATAATCATTTCCTGTTTCTTTGGTACGCATGGCAATCGTCGTCATTGTTTTGTCGTCAAAACGACGTGTTTCAGAAATAATTTTTTCGTTGTTCTGAATTAATTTTTTTTGTCTTTCTATTTCATACTGAATGGCAACTCCAACATTATTAATAGATCCGATATTCTTGATTTCTACTTTGGTTCCAAGTTGACTAGTATTTTGTTCATGAAGAGAGACATTGACATCACATCGCATACTCCCCTCTTCTATTTTTACATCACTAATGCCTAAGTAAAGCAAGGTTTCTCTTAATTTTTCTACGTATAAAACGGCTTCTTCTGGGCTTTCCATATCAGGACAGCTTACAATTTCAATGAGTGGTACTCCTGCTCTATTAAAGTTTAATAAAGTGGCACGCTCGGTATGAATACTTTTACAAGTATCTTCCTCGATGTGCATTCTTTCTAAATGTATTTTTTTGCTTGTTCCATTGTTATTAATTTCTATATATCCACCAGTTCCAATTGGAGTTTTTTGTTGTGTTATTTGATATCCTTTTGGTAAGTCTGGATAAAAATAATTTTTTCGATCAAAGTACATATCATGTGTAATATCAGAGTGGAATGCTAAAGAGGCTTTGATTGCCATGTTGATGACTTCTTTATTTAACATTGGAAGTGTTCCTGGATATCCTAAATCTAATACGGTAACATTCGTATTTGGTAAACTGCTAAATTCATTTTTTCCTTTGGAAAATACTTTTCCTTTGCTTTTTAGTTCAACATGGACTTCGATTCCAATTGTAGGTACTAACATTGTTTACCACTCTCCAAATCTAAATGTAGGGACTTTTCTATATAAAAGGCCAATTCATAAATGGTTTCTTCTTTGAAGTAGTTACCAATAATTTGCATTCCGATTGGCATATGTTCATGATTAAAGCCAACTGGCAAAGACATTGCTGGAAGTCCTGCCATATTTACAGGAATGGTTAATAAATCATCATAAAAGCTTTTTAAGGCATCATCTTGTTTGGTTCCTAATGGATAGGCGACATCTGTATTGGTTGGACCAATTAAAAGGTCGTATTTTTCAAAGGCTTTTTTAAAACTTTCTACCATTTTTCCTCTTAGTTTTAATGCTTTTTCATAATAGATATTGGCATTTTTTCCACTTAATACATAAGAGCCTATCATAATTCTTCTTTTCACTTCGGCCCCAAATCCTTCGCTTCTACTTTTTTTATAAAGTTCTTCTAAAGATTTGTAAGAGTTGGTCACGTGTCCAAAGCGGATTCCATCGTAACGGGCTAGATTACTACTCGCTTCTCCTAGGGCGATTACTTGGTATAGTGGAATTGCATATTCTAAGTAATCAATATCAATAAAGTCAACACTACATCCGGCTTTTTTTAGTAAGGAAATCATTTCATTCATTTTGTTTTTGACTTCGTCGTTAATAGAGTCACTCATATAATAATTAGGAACGGCTATTTTTAAGTGTGTAATGTCTTTTCCTAAATGTTCTACATAATGTGGAACGGTTAAGTCTGATGAGGTTAAATCGTTTTCGTCTTTTCCACTGATTGCTTCCAATAAAAGAGCGTTTTCTTTTACGGTTCTTGTCATTGGTCCTATTTGATCTAATGAGGAACCAAAGGCAATTAATCCATATCTTGAAACTCTTCCATATGTTGGTTTTAATCCTACGATTCCACAAAAACTAGATGGTTGTCTAATACTTCCGCCGGTATCTGTTCCAAGAGCAAATGGAGTAATTCTAGATGCTACTGTAGCTGCACTACCACTACTGCTTCCACCTGGGACTCTTTTTAGGTTCCATGGGTTTAAAATGTTTCCAAAGTAACTTGTTTCTCCAGTTGATCCCATAGCAAATTCATCCATATTGGTTTTTCCAATAATGATCATGTGCTGTTTTTTTATTTTTTCTATAACGGTTGCATCATAAATTGGCATAAATGCATCTAACATATGAGAGGCACAAGTTGTTCTTAAATTTTTTGTTACAATATTATCTTTTATGGCAATTGGGATACCAAATAATAGATTATCGACTTCTAAGTCTTCTAGTCGTTTGGCTTCTTCTAATGCGTTTTCTTTATTTAATGTGATAAAGGCATTTAATTTACTTTTTTCAATTTTATCGAATGCTTCTAATACTAAATCAAGTGGTTTGATTTCTTTCTCTTTTAATTTTTTATGTATTTCTTCGATTGGAAGAGATAAAAAATTAGTCATTCTTTTCCTTTGGGACGGTAATATAGTCTCCACTTGTTTGGTTGGCATTCGCTTCTATTTCTTCTATTTTTAAACTGTCGATGGTTTCATCATCATGGTATAAGTCATGATTATTGGTTGGTGTAATTAACATTTCACTTTCTTCTTCTATTTCTACTGAACTAATTTTATCGATATCAGCTAATATGTCGTTTAATTGACGAGAAAAGTTTTTCTTTTCTTCTTCTGTTAAGACAAGGTTAGCCAAATCGGCAACGTGTTCTACTTCTTCTGTACTTAATCCTTTCATTGTTTCCTCCTTGTAAATATGTGAATATATTTTTATATCTCACAGGTTCTATTATACCACGTATCATACCAATGTGTAAATTAATGAAACCACAAATCATTCTTTGAAGTTTATGGTACACTATGGTATTTACTTCATTTACTTTGCGATTAGTTACTGTTCTTTTCCGCAGTGTTTACAAAATTTGGAATCTTCATCAATTGTAGTTCCACAGTGTTTGCAATATATTTTATTTTGCTCTAGTCCTTCTTTGATTGCTCTCGTTTTTATTCTAATGCCTTCTTTTTCAATGTTGGCTTGCCTTTTTTCTACATCTTTTAGTATTTCTTCATTTTGGTCTAAAATATTTTTCTTTGTCTCGGCATTAATGGTTCCTACTATCGTTCCCATTTCTGTCAAATCATCTTTTGCTTCATTCATCATATATTTTGTTGCTTTTAATTGTCGACTCATCATTTTTCCTCTTAGTTTTGGACTTGCAAGTTGTGCAATTACAAAGGCAAAAATACAAAGAATCAATATTGGCACAATAATAAATAAACTTTCAAATATCATATAAAACATTTTATTTCTCTCCTTTTTTTTAATTATACCATAGTTTGTTATATTTTATTATTTAAAAATGCTTTTAAAAAAACTATCCATTTGGCGATAAAACCATGAATAGTTTTTTTAAAATTAATTTATTTTGATGATTGTTCTTCTTCTAATTGTTCTAGTTTTTGTGTTAAAAATTTTGGAACTGGTAATTTCATTGCCACACAGTTTTCTAAAATGGAAAGACATTCATTGACTGTAAAATAATAAATAGCAAAGTTTCTAATTACTCCTCCACTATCACATAATTTATCAATAATAACCGCTGTTGCTATTAAACACAAAAAAGCTATTTTTTTTATGAATCCTTTCATCCCCACTTTAGAGTTTAGTTTTCCTTGAATATATGCTTTTGATAATCCTGTAATCGTATCTAGGGCAATAACAATTATAAGGGTGTATAAAGCTGTATCCATTCCACCAAATAAATAAGTAACTAGTGTTATGATAAATCCCATCATCATTTGAAATACTTGTTTCATAGTTTTCCTCCCTGTCATATTACATGCATAAAAGAAAACGATGAAAAGGATAAAGACACAAAAAAAGAACTGTTAGTTCTTTTTCTCTGCTTTTTCTAATTTTGCAAGTACTTCTTTTGTTACCACAATTGCCTTTTCTCGAATGGCATTGGCAGCATTTTCTAGTACTGGTGTTCCTTTTTCTACTGCATAATCAACTAGTTCTTCTGCCATATCTCCAATTTGTTTGGCTTTTTTCTTAGCTGTTTTAAGCACTTTTTCTTTATCTAAATCGGCCATTGCTTCTTTTATTTCAAATATTTTATTTTCAATGGTTTCTTTGACATCTTCTGCATCGACGTCTCTTAGTTTACGAATCATTTCATCAAATTTTTCTTTTAGTTCTTTTCTTGTTTCACTTCCACTTTTAGGAGCAAACAAAACGCCTAATCCAGCACCTACTCCTGCTCCTAATAAAAATTTTCCTAATCCACTTTTTTTCTTATTCATTTATATCGTCACCTTTCTTTTTTCTTCTGAATACCCAGTTGATGCCATTTACAACAAAACTGATTGCTTTATCGCTAACTGTATTTAATAAATCAGCTGTACGATCAGCGATATCAAAGAATCCGTTTAGCTTTTTTACTTTCCTATCTACGTCATCAATTACTTTATCTACTTTCCCAACGATTTTTATTAATCGTACAATCAGTACAATTAATACTACTACTAATATAATCAATAATAAATATAATATGATAGGCAATAATTCCATTGCATCCACTATTCTTCACCATCTTTCTTTTCATACATTGAATCAATTAGATTAAATAAATCACTTTCTGTAAGTTCAAGTTCTTCATCTTCTGTTTCACTACAAATCTTATCCATTTCATCTTCAATCATATTGGTTTCTGATTCAGTTTCTTTTACTGTTTCTTCTTTTTTATTTTCTTCTTGAATGGTTTCTTCTTGATTTATTTCTTCTTCAATAGAAATTTCTTTTGGAATTACAGATTGTTCAGGTCGTTCATTTACTACTATCTGTCCAAGGTTTTCGACCTCATTTAACAGTTCTAATTCTTTATTTTTTAAAGTCCTAGATGGTATTACTTCTTTTACTGTTTCTTCTACTTTTCCATGTCTTGGCTCTTCTACTTTGATATCTAATTCATCAAATAAATCTAGTGGTTCCTCTTCGGTTTCTATTTTGTTATTGAGTGAAGAATTTTTTCCAAATAATGTTGTTTCTAGTTCATCTTCTAAAGTCCCAAATGCCTTATTTCTGATATCATCAATCGTAAGTTTTTTTGATGAATGTGGTTCACTAACTCTTTTTTTAGGAGTAATATCTTCTTTTTTATAATTCTTATCTAAAATACCATATACGGGAGAAATAATTGGTGTTGGTTTAAATGTTTTCTTCTCTTCTTTTGTAACTGCTGATATGGCCGGATTTTTTCCTCCATAGACTTCTTTTCTCGTTGCTTCTTTTGGTGGAGTCTTTGGTTGTTGTTTTACCTCTTTTTTTGGTTCTTCTTTTTTTTCTCCTGATTTTGGTAATTTATCAAAGTCTTTATCATCAAAGTAAACTGGAAACTTAAATTTTTCTTCCTTTTTGCTATTATCCACTTCTGGTGCTTTTTCCTCGGTAACAGGTTTGATTTCTGTTGTTTGAGGTTTTGTTGGCACAGGAATTTCTATTTTTCGTATTTCCGTTTTGATTGGTTTTACTTCTTCTTCTACTTCTTCTGTAAACATATTTTTTACTTTTTCTAGAAATTTCATTATACTCACCTCTATTTATTATTACCTTCTGCTTCTACATAATTATTATTGGATTCTTCTTTGGCTTGTCCTTGGGAATCAAATAGATTATATTTTTCTTCTTTGTTGATAAAGTATTCATCATTAAGCATCAATTTAATTACATTATAATTAAATTTCACTGTAGATAAAATGTAAGAAGCATTTAAAATGACATCATTGATTTCGCTTTTGTTTACTAGGGTTTCTATTTTCGCATAATTATAATAAAATTGAACCAAATATTTAGATTCCTGCTTTGTAATTTCCACATATCCCATTTTATCTTTTATGCGAATTTCTTTAGAATAATAAGCTTGATTATTTTTTTTATGTGTAATTTCTTTTTGGTAGTAATAACTGATAGCATCAATATACAAGTAATAATAATTTCCGTTTGAATATAATTTATCATTAAATTCATCTGTATCAATATAAGTGACACCTCTAGGAATATAATACTTATAACCTTTTCCTACTCGATTATAAAGTTTGTTTTCTTTGGATAAGATTACATTTATAGTATTGTCAATACTACCTGTATCTATGCGTACAGCTGTACAACCAGTAATTAAAAATATACAAGCTAACAATAAGATTACTTTTTTCATCTATTCACCTGCTTACATTGATTATATCAAAAAAATAAGAAATAAAAAAGAAAAATCAATTAGAAGAGTGTAAAAAAGTGTTAAATTGATTTTGTGATTCTTATTTTATAAATAGGAAGTCCCTTGGCTCTAAATTTTTGTTCATATTCAGTTGAAATATTATCGGTTAAGTCTTCCTCGTATAAGTCCAAAGATATCTCTTCAATATGAAATCCATTGTTGTTAAAAGTCATAATGGAGTATTCAAATAATTGTCGGTTGTCTGTTTTCATTTCAATTGTCATATCTTTTTTAAATAAGGTCTCATATCGTTTTAAAAATATTGGACTTGAAAGTCTTCTATGAGCATGACGTTTTTTGGGCCATGGATCAGAAAAGTTTAAATAGATCAAATCGATTTCATGATCAAATATGGTTTCTATTTCTGTTGCATCCATTCGTATTAATTTTAAATTAGGTAATTGAGCTGTTTCTGCTTTTTCTACTGCTTTTACCATTACACTATCAAATTTTTCGATTCCAATAAAGTTAATATTTGGGTACCTTTTGGCATTTTCTGTAATAAAGGTACCTTTTCCTGTTCCAATTTCTATATAAATAGGATTAGTACTAGAAAATAGTTCACTAAATTTTCCTTTATATTGTTCTGGATTATGAATAATATAATCAGACTTTTCTATTTTTTCATGGGCTCCTTTTATATGTTTTAGTCGCATTGATATCACCTACTAATATTATAACACATTCACCAAAATAAACGAAATACATATAATGAATTAGAACAATTAAAGGAGTGTGTAAAATGAAAAAAGATAGAAATTGTGGAGGAGCTAATGTTGCTTATAATCCTGTTTATCCTACTTACCAAATGATGGGAGGTATGCCTGGCAGTATTCCAAATGCTATGCCTGGTATTATGCCTGGTATTCCAAATGCTATGCCAATGCCTACTATGCCAACTTACAGTTATACAACTACAAATAGTGTAAGTCAAGATTATAGTAATATCGAACAACAATTAAATAATTTAACTTCACAGATAAATAATTTAGATAGACGTGTTACAAGATTAGAAAATGCGATGAATACAAGTTCTACTTCTTATAATACAAAATATAATTCATCAAATTATCAGATGATGTAAAAAGAGAAAATAAGTTTCATTTCTCTTTTTTAATTTAAAGTTATTCAACTATTTATTTGGCAAATATTGTTTTCAAAATCTTATGAAAAAGAACCAAATAAATATCTTGGATACATTTCTTTGTTTCATAAAAAGGAAAATTATCAACCAATTTTTACAATTACTATCAAATATTTGATTGACAACTATCGTATTTAATGTTTTATTTCAAATTATCAGATAGTATATAAAATAAATTTCATTTTTTTATTTAAAATACTCATCATAAAATAGAATTCGAATCACAAGTACACCATCAAAAGAACCTAATTTTTAGTAAGCTCCTTTTCACTATTAATAATCTGTTTTTCCGTTAACCCAGTTACTTTTTTTATAAGTGACATGTCTAATCCCTCTTGTAGCATGGAAAGAGCTATTTTTAATTTTCCTATTTTTTCTCCTCTCTTTTGGCCTCTCTTTTCTCCTCGCTTTTCACCAATTTCAATTCCTTCTCTGCGAAATCCTGCTGTCGCTTGTTCAAATGTCATTTCCATTTTTTCTACCTCCTTTAATCTTTGATATGTTTTTTTATCTTTATTATAATAAGTAATTCGTTTCACAAAAGATTTTAATTCTCTTTTTTCCATTAATTCTTCTATTACAAATTTTCCTTTTTCTTTCGCACCTTTATCATCTAGAGTAAAGAGTCTTGCATAATCATAATCTAGTCCTTGTTTTTCTTTTAATGCTTCCTTTATATTCCAAATCTTGATTTTTGATACGTTTCCTAATTGTTCTTTTAAGTTTTTTTCAAATTCTTCATATTCCTTTAATATTTGATGTTTTCCATATGGGAAATTAATAATCAAATATACTTCTACTGGTAATAATTTTTTATAATCTTTTCCTGGATTTTGATTGGCATAAAATTCTGAAGAATAGTACTTTACTCTTTCGACTAGATTTTTCAAATCTTTATTCTGAATTTCTAATAACAGAATTCGCTTTTTACTTTTCATTACCATATCACAAACCCCACTTTGTAAGTTCACATTTCCTTTTGGTAATTCCTGTTTTTCATAGTGAAAATCTTCTAATTCTTCATGAAATATATCTTTCATTAATTTTTTTATATTCTCTTTTTCAAAGAAAATAACTTTGAAAAGTGGATCATATCTAAGTCCATACAGCCTTGTCATTTTAAACTCCTCCTTTTATGGAAGAATTATTATCTCTATTGTAATAGATATGTATCTAATTGTCAAGAGCAACAATTCTTATCCTCTACTATTATTATTCGACATAAAGGGTTCAAAATCCTAACTTTTTACAAAAAAAATGAAAATTTTTAAACAAAAACACAAAAAAAGAAATCATTACCTATCTGATTTCTCTTTTTTCAATTTAAAGTTATCTACATAGCAATATCCATGATAAATATAGATATCAACATCATCACTTATCAATCTATTGAGTGAAAAATTTAAAAGTGGTGTTTTATATTTTTGAACTTGCCCTTGATGTTCAAATTTTACAACTACATGATAATCATAATAACGTTTTCCATCATCACTGTAATAACAATTTTCTTTTCTTTCGACAATTATCCCTGGAACTTTTGTACCATATGTTAAAAGAATATTTCTTCTTTTTATAAATTTTCTTTTTTTTCTTACTTGTACGATAACGATAGTGATACAAATGAATACGGGAATGAAGAGTGCAATAGCAGCTGCATATGCTCGTTCTATAATCATCTCTACTAAAAAATATATCCATATAAAACCAATAAAAGTCATAGTTGTAATTATATTTTTATTGAATACTTCGTCTTTATAATTGCTTCTTTTTATGTTGTTTTTTACGGATAGTTTTGGAAGTCCTACTAACTTATCATATAATTTTTTTACTTCCTTATCTAATTTTCCTTTTAGATTCAAAACTACACTATAAATCATATATTCATCATATAATGCCATTTGCTTTAATTCAGAATCGCTTAATTTTGAAAACTCTTTTAAGAACCTTTTTAATCCTTTTAATTTTCCACATAATTCAAAACCACTATCTGTTCTTACAATTAAATTAATTCTCTTTTCGATCCATTGATAGATAGGGATGCTAACAAAATTAATCGCATAAGCTAAAAAGATAAGCATTCCTACCTTAGAATCTGTTATATCTTTATCGGATAATTCCAAAAATGCTTGTATTAATGGGCCATAAAAGGGAAGTAAAAAAAGAACAATAATCGTAAAAAGAACAATAATAACAATTACGATTTGAGCAAATTCTGTCATATCTGCTTTTTCGCTTTTTTCCTCAAAAACATATCCTGTTTTTTTAGTATCATCAATCAAAGTAGAATAAAATTCCTTTTTAAATTTTTTAGGACTATATTTACATTCTATATATTTTAAAACTAATTTTTCATGATTTTTTAAATTTTTGATATCTCCTATAATTTCAATATCGTTTTCTAAAATTTGAATTATATTTCTTTGTTTTAATGATAATAAAATACTAACAATCAAATCTTTGAAATTCGTTTTTCTCGTATTATAACAAATAGATAAAATGGCAGGTGATTCTTCTTTCAAAATATCTCTATAATATTCTAGTTCATTCTTCTCATATTCTTTTTCATAACGATTAATAATTCTTTTTTCTCGAATTTTTTGTGCCACTTTAATAACTAAAGTATCTATTAGTAATGATATAGAAATACTTAAAAGGAAAATCACAATATAATCATGTAGAAATATCACGTTCTCTTTTAAAAATGGGTTGCTCATCAGTAAAAAATAAATAATAATAGTTGTTACATTTAATATCAATATTTCAGATATATATTTCCTTAATTTCTTAAAAATTAACAAGAAAATAAGTTCTAAAATAATAACTCCAATGAATACTCCCATAGTTACCTCCATTACTTAGAAGCGGCCTCCACCACTTCCACCACCAAACGATCCTCCGCCTCCAGAGAATCCTCCTCCAAATCCACCTCCTGACGAATTAGAAGAATTGGCAATTGACTGAGCAGAATAAGCACTATTAATAGCAGAATTAACAGAGCTTGAAACGATATGACTAAATACCATCATATCCCGCATTGTCCTCATATTATAATTGAAATTCAAAAAATCAGTATCATTAAATTCTGCAATTCGAAGTTCCATTGTTTTGGCTAATTTATCTGCACACCCTAAACTAACTGCATATACCAAATATTTTTCCCAAAGAACAATTTCTGGTAACTCTTTTTTATCCATAGTACCAAAGTCTTGCATAAATTTTCTTAAAGCTTTCCATTTTAAATAATGATCAATTCCCTTTGCTGTTTTCTTTGTAAATGATAAAAAGTAAATCAAAGAACCGATGGATGCTATAAGCAAAATAATACCAAGTATAGTCACATAAGCAATAGAACAAATACTAAGAGCAATTCCAAGAATTGCATATAAACTAGCTTTTATTTTAATTCCTACTTTTGATTCAAAAAAGTTTTCTTCTTTCGCTTCTCTGGTAGCACTATTTTTCCATTCTGTAAAATCTCTAATAAATGAACTATATCCTGATTTTGCTTTTCTCTTCAATTCTTGTAAAGTAATTTCAGGAGTTCTAAAAATAAGTTTAATTAGTTTCTGGTCTGATTCTGTCATAACTAGAGTATTTTCATGATAAGTAAGTTTATAATCCTTCTTATTTATTTTTTCAAAAGTAATCACTTTTTTATAAATTAAATTTAGTAGACAAGCTGATAAATCGTTATTGCTTATATTTTGATGAAATAAATATCCTACTGTTGATGGGTTATAATCCGCTGGAAAATCTCTAAAATATTTTGTCTTAAAAGTACTTTCATATTCTTTATCATGCTTTTTATAAACATGAGTGATTAAAAATATCAAGCCCAAAAACCATATGGCACCAAGGCTTCCAAATAAAGTAGCCATTTTTCTTTGGTGTTTTTGCTCTTCTTCTACTTGTTTTCTTGCTTCTTCTCTTTCTTGATTGGCAATTTCGGCTTTTTCGGTTTCGACTTCTATAATTTTATCGAAAGCCTCTACATTTGTTTTTTTAAGTGCATTACTAAGCACAGATTTATCAAATACAAAACGGGTATCAATGGCTGTATTCGCTTCTAATCCTTCCATTGTTAGATGAATATGCTCTTTGCCATCTAATTCTACTTCTCCAATTAATGGTCCATGACCAAAAGCCCTTAGAATTTCTTGATTTCCAGGAATATAAATATCAATATTTAAATAATGAATACTTTCTCTAAAGTTTTCGTTAAAAATATTCCAACCTACTTCGGCAATATCATTGTGTTCTACAGCCATATCTCTAATAATATATTCTAAATAAAAAATATTTTTTTTACTAGACGGATTAAATATTCGATAACTCACACCATTAGAATTATTTGATTCTGTATAAACTCCATAATCCCCTTTATTAGCAGAATATGTTTTCAAAAATTTTGTTCCACTACTTTCCATTTCTTTAAAACTAATAGAGTTGGTAAATGGAATTCCACGTATTTGTACAAGCTCAATACTACTTCCATTATAAATATCACTTCCATTAAAATCTTCTAAAGCTCCTGTAAAACTTGAAGCATATGGATTTCTAAAGTTAATATCTCTATCCATTCCATTATAAGAGCCATTCATAGTAAATGCTTCTCTTACATATAAATCGCCATTTTCTAGTACTGTTACATGCATATTAAAATTTTCGATTCCATATTCACTAGCACCTACCCAAAATGGACTTATAAAAAACAACGTAACAAAAATAATCACTCCAATAAACTTTTTCATATCTCTACCTCACAATACCATTATATCATGTTTAAGATGAGATAACACAAAAAAATTAGAAAGTAAATTCTAATCTTTTGGTTTAAATATAAGAGATAAGAAAAAGGAAAATACAATGGCTGAAGTGATTCCTGAGGCTGTTAAATTAAACATTCCCATAAAAAGGGCGAATAATCCTTGATCCATAGCCATATCCATAGCACCATGAGAAAGTAAGTGTCCAAAACTAGTGATAGGAACCAAAGCTCCTCCACCTGCCCATAAAATAATTTTATCATAAATACTGAATGTGTCTAAGAAAGCACCAACTACTACAAATATGGTTGTAACATGACCTGGTGTTAATTTTGTGTTATCTAATATCATTTGTCCAATTAAACAAACAAATCCACAGAATAAAAATGAGTTCACAAATATCATTCAGACACCACCTCCAAACTAATCGCATGAGCAATTCCTGGAATCGATAATTTTTGATTTACCATAGTAGGAGAATGTAATGCTCCTGTTGCAACTAATAATACTCTATGGTATTCTTTCTTTTTCATCTTACTTATGATATAACTATAGGTCACAAGGGGAGCACAAGCTGGTCCACTTCCTCCTGCATAAACTGGTTGTTTTTCTCTATCATATATCATACAAGCTGTATCATTATAATTTTTTAGTTCTATTCCATATTCTGTTTGCATATATTCTTTTAGAATATCTCTTCCATACACTCCAAGGTCACCTGTTAATATCAAATCATAATAACCAACTTCTCGTTTGGTATCACGTAAATGTCTAAAAATAGTGTCTGCTGCTGCTGGAGCCATCACTGCTCCCATATGATAGACGTCTTTAATTCCTAAGTCTACAACTCTTCCTACGGTTGCACTTTCAATTTTGATTCCCTCTTTATTCGATGATAAATAGGCACTTGCACTTCCAGTTGTTGTAAATGTTGCTGTTTTTGGTTTTGGTCCACCATATTCAACAGGATAACGAAATTGTTTTTCCGCTGTATTATTATGGGAACTAACAGAACAAATACAGTTTTTAATTTGATGATTTTCTACCATATTAGATCCTAATATCAGTCCTTCTACACTAGTTGCACAAGCATTATAAAGTCCCATAAAAGGAATTCCTAGTCTACTTGCTGCATAGCCTGAAGAAGCAATTTGATTTAATAAATCACCTGATAAAAACATATCAATATCAAATTTTGTTTTTCCTATTTTGGATAACAATATACTAATACTATCTTCTATCATTTTACTTTCTGCTTGTTCAAATGTATCCATATCTATATAAAAATCATCATAGGTTTCATCATAATAGTTTTTTAATGGTCCCTTTTGTTCATATGGTCCTGCTACTGTACTAGTAGCATTCATATAAACGCCATCATATTTAAATGTCATGACATCCCTCCTAATAGTAAACGGATAAGTCCAAATGTATAGGCACTGACAACTCCAAAAATAATAACAGAGCCAGCTAATTTAAACATATTAGCCCCAATTCCTGTAACAAGACCCTCTTTTCGATATTCTAAAGCGGCACTTTGCATGGCATGAGCAAATCCAGTTATTGGAACAATAAGTCCACATTTCGCAAAATTAACCCATTTATCAAAGAATCCAAAACAGGTAAATAAGCATCCAATAAAGATTAATGTAATAATCATAAACATCGTTGCTTCTGACGTTGGAATATTTAAATAATAAGCATAAACTTGTCTTAATAATTCACCTAATGCTCCCATTAAACCACCTGTAATAAAAGCAACCATTCCATTATACATTCTATTTTCTTTTGGAGTGTGTTTCGCTACTAACTCTTTATATTTGTTTTTTTCCACTTTGATCCCTCCTAAATCTATTATGGGAGGTTTTTCCATTTTTATACAAAAAGAAAAATAGATGTTTACAATCTACTTTTCTCTTATTACATTGATAACCTGTATGGTTCTTGTTCTGTTCCTTTTCCCGATGTGATTTTTACTTCTGGTTTTAGGAAAAGAGAGGGACGAACACCATTGGAAAGATCTACATAATTAACATAAACTTTTCCATTAGTATACACTTTTAACACGTTGCTCGTATTATTATTGCACAGAGTAATTGTCCATTGATGTGTACTACTATTAAATAAATAGTTATTCCTTACACATGCATTATTATCCTCATTTAAAACTGTTGCTCTTTCACAACTCGCATTATTTGATCCATAACCAAAATCAGCTACACTTATTAGTCCAATATATCCTAATGATGATGAACTTCTTTCATTATCTTCAAAATTTGCTACTGTATAGTCTCCTACGACTTTTTGTCCTCCTATGTACCACATTGCATTTGCGATATAGTTTCTGCTTGCCTCATCAATATAATTTGTATTACTATAAAAGCTTGTTCCATTTAATTCGGTTTTCAAATCGGCTGGTCTATCCCAATTGTTTGAACCACGTGTTCCTCCTGTTATATCCCATGCTTTACTTGTACTATAGAAACTGTTTTTAATTATCTTCATTTTTCCGTCTATAATTCCTATTATTCTGTATAAATGATTTTCATCACAGGCTTCATTCTCTGTTCCAAAGCATACCCAGTTATTGGGATTACTGCCTGCGTATCTTTTATTTCCTAAATTATCTGTTCTTATTGTTCCATTTTCTCCTACTTCGGCAATCATTATTTCTTCATCTAGTATTCTTTCTGATAATTCCACTATAATCGTTTTATTGGCTGTTACTGTTTTTCCGTTTTCTATTATAGTACATTTTATTTCATGAGTTCCACTTTCTAAACTACTTGTATTTGTCACTTCTACATTTTCATTTGATGTATCTACACATTTCACATTTCCTGATAAAATATTAAAATATTCTAATATCGATTTTGAAACTCCTTTTTCTATAGTTTCATCCTTTGTATCTTTTACTGCAATTGAAGGTAATCCACTTCCGTCTGGTATTTTACATTTATCCTTTTCATATTTAATTAATCTTATATTCGTATCAGTTTTACTTTTTACTGCACACCATTCATTATTATGGATAGCTAGAGCTATTTCTCCATTTTTACTGAGTGTAAGTATTCCACCCTTTGGTTTACTTCCACTATACGATAATTTATTGGTTGTACCCTCTTCAAATGTAAACACTTGGTCTACTGGATCATTTTCTTCTAATATACTCTCTGCATAATAACTTTTCGCTGCTTCCATTATTCCATAGGTACTATCCTGAAATGCACTTTTCCTAACTTTCGCTAGAATACTTAAAATTATTGGAGTTGCAATTAAAGCTATCACAGCTAAAATTACAATCACAGCTAACAATTCTATTAAAGTAAAACCTCTTTTTTTCATTTTTATACACTCCTACTCTACTTCCATTATATATTAAATAGTAATCTTTGTCTATCAATTTGAATATGAATATAACTAATTTTTGTCAACCACCCTGCACTAAAGTACAGGGCTTGTTAGAGTGCTGAAAGCACGTT
>CAYYCR010000010.1:0-18912 GCA_964470385.1 uncultured Muribaculaceae bacterium
TTAAAATTTTTAGAATATTGCTTATGAGAAGTATCTAAATCATCTTCATTTTTTAATATTAATTTCCAATATTTTTTAAATTTATTATAATGAGGATTGGATTTGACACATAAGCCGATTCTGGTTTTATCTAAAGCATTTCTGATTTGAAGAACAATATGAAATCTATCTGGTATTAAAATAGTCTTAGGAAATAATTTGTGTATTAATTTGTAATAAGGTTTATATAAATCCATAGTGATAAATTTAACATTGTTACGTTGGAAACGTTGATATCTAGAAAAGTATTTATAAAGATCATTAGAAAGTCTAGAATTATGAATATCAAAAGTAGTTTTCTTGTTTTGATCAACAATAATGAAAGCCATAATAGAAATAGTATCTTTGGTAACTTTAAATTCATCGATGCCAAAGGAAGAAGGAAGATAACCATTATTCTTAATAAATTTATAGAAATGAAGTTTTAAGGATTGGAAACCTTTTTTATCATGTCATTTAATATTTTTGTTAAAGTGTAATTGCCTTTTTCAGTTAGATGAATTCCGTCTATCATTAAGTAGTCTTTATGTTTTTTTATTTCTTGATAAAAATTTATAAGTGTAACATTTTTATAATTTTGATTGGATATGTAATCTATGATTGCATTATCAGTAGAAAGAATATAAATTTTATGATTAGAACATAATTGAATTAATTCTTGAATTTGTGAGGAACTCAATTTTATCTGGTTGTTAAAAGCAAATACAATTTTGTAGGTGAGAGATTCATTTTGAACTTCTTTTATAATTTCTTTTTTCAAAGTATCATAGCTAAAATCCTTATTGATGATAAATTTGGCATCTTGAAAACAAGATTGTAATTCGTCAAAAATAGTTAGTAAAATATCATTTCCATAAAAACTAATTTTTGATTTTTTCTCTTCTTCATGTTTTTTTATGATTTCTTCTTTTTTAGAATTATATTCTTCTAAATATATTTGATAAATAGCATCATAAATGGCTTTAGAATATTCTTTTTTTTCATTTTCCGTTAGATGAATCCCATCGGCAAAAAAATATTCTGGATGTCCACTTGAAATAGAATTCCAATCAATGATATATAAATTATCATAGTTAGAAGCAAAAGATGATAGTTTTTTATTGATATGAACATTATCATCATTTGTTACATTAATCCAAAAAAATTTTCGATTTTCACACTCTTTCATAATTTCTTGTTTACAAGAAAGAGAACAATTTCCGTTTGCTCCTAAATTAATAATGATAGATTTCCAAGCAAATCTTGTTTTTTCAAATCCTGTAATATACCTTTTACCACCCAAGCAGTACGTGAAATTTTCGCATCAAAATAACCATTGGGAAAAGTATCATATAAATTTGGAACAGCTCCTAACATGACGGAATCACCAACACCAATAACCGGTAATTGAGTAACAATATTTTGAATTTCATTTTCATTATTTTCTAATTCTTTTAAAACTGAAATCCAATTATTTTCTTCTTGTTTTAGATTGCCTAGATATTCCTCCTGTTTTTTGATTACGATTTTTTCATTTTTTGATAGTTGCTCCTCTAATTACTTCATATCTTTTGTATAATCTTTGGAAATACAATATTGATATCCTCCATATAAAGAAATGCATATCATGATAAAAATTATCACATAACGGAAAAATGGAAATCTTTTATTAGAAATTTGAATAGAAAAATGTAAGAGAAAAGAAAAAGCGAAGATAAGTACTAACATAAGCGGTATTTTATAATATTCTGGTATATTGATAGATTGAAAGATAAAAATAATAGGATATTGAAACAAATATATTTCATAGCTCACTTTTGAAAAAGATTCTATTATTTTCCGTAACTTTGAAGAATTTTTCGCTGATGTAATGGTAGCGTATCTAAAAAGCGACAAGTAATGAATGTCACTAAAATCATACTAGAGGCATAATAAATAGAATTGGAATCCACAAAAATAAAAAAGCAGATTAGTAATAATAAATAAAAATATAATAAGAATCTGGAAACTATTTTTTCTTTAAATGGTTTTGGGATTAAAGAACCATAGTAGAAATGGATAAATCCTAGTGACACACCAAAGAGCAAGGAAAAGATACGTGTTAAAGTATGATAGTAAGTAATCATAATATTTTGTTCTTGATTCATTATGCCAAAATAAATCGTTCCTATAGTTGCACATAAAAAAGTCAAAATACAGGGAATTACTTTATGAAATTTAGTTCCTATTTTTCGGAGTAAAAGAAAGAAAAATGGAAAAATCAAATCAAATTGTAACAAAATAGAAATATACCAAAAATGGATAAATGGCAAGGAAATATGTCTAGTAAAGTAATCAAGATTTGCCTGTAATTGCCAAAAATTATTATATCCGAATAAAACAGAAGTTGTTTCTGGTTTTAGATTAATCCAGGTAATATTTGAAAATAAAGCGACTATGGCAATGGTTATGAATACAACTAAGAGTAATTGAAAATAAATTTTATATAGACGGTTTAAATAGTAGGATTTTAAAGAAAAGTTTTCTTTTTTAAATGCAGAAAGACAAGATAAGTATCCACTTAATACAAAGAAAACACAAACTGCTAAAAATCCACCTTTTATAATATGGAGATGATATAGTAATATTGCCCAACAGGCTAGTAATCGGATTACATGAATATTCTTATAGAACTTTTTCATTTTAACATCCTCAGTAAATCTATATGTTATTATATACAACTTTAAAATATATGTAAAGAAAAATTGTCCGTAGGTAAGGAGTTCTAGTAAAAATGATTGGAAAAGAAAACAGGCTAGTGATAAAATATGTTTGAGGTGAAACAAGATGTTTCAGTTGCAATTTGACGATGAATTTACTAGTATTATAAGAGATATCTCTTATTGGAAAACTACAGAAGATATACCAAACGAAATCCGTTCATTTTTCTTAGATCATGTGAAAAGACAAACCATTTATGATAATACTACTCAAAAATTATATTGTTCCAATTGTTCTTCTGTATTAAATGAACAAGGATATTGTAGCAAGTGTCATTTACAGTATGAAAATAACACAAAAGAAAACATGGAAACATACAAGCAAGAAATGGAATACTACTATAATAATAGTAACATTATTTGGATTGAAAATATAGAAAAAATGACTTCTTGGAAAATGAGAAATTACTATTATGTTTTTGATGTGGTAGAAAGCCAAGTGTTTTTGTATTTATTAAAAATTGAAACAGATTGCTATTACAATCTATATATGAAAACCGTTCTAAAAAAGCAAGAATATGAAATCGAAAAAGCTTTTTTGATTGAACCAAAGGGATTTACAGATTTAATCAAACATAAATACTATGACTTTTTAGAATGCTATAACAAAATATATCAAGATGATTATTCAGAACTTTCCGATGAAATCTTTGACTTTTATTATAGTTATGAAGCACCCTTATACATAGAAAACTTAGAAACATTAAAATATACCATTTATCAGTACAGTTTTATATGGACTGCTAAAGAATACTTGAAGAAAAAAGAAATGACTGTTATGCAATTATTATTTATTCCATTATACTTTTCTCAATTTGAATACTTAATCAAACAAAAACTATTTTCTTTAGCTTTTGAATCTCCACATATATTTCAAAAAGGAAATAGTTTCAAACAAATTTTTGGAGTAGATAAAAAATACTTACCATTCATGGTAAAATATAATATTACAAGTATAGAACTAGAAATTTTAAAAAGTTGTCCAACAGAAGATATCGAAACCATCCGTTTTTTTACTAATTATCCTTTTTATCGACTGGACTTAGAACAATTTGTAAAAGATACACAAATTAACTTACCACAACTAAAAAACTACTTTCAAAAAAATAATTTATCTTCTACATATTTAAACGAATACGTAGACTATATATTGATGGCAAAACAATTTGGCTATGATATCAAAAATAAAAAAATAAAATATCCAAACAACCTAATGGAAGAACACGATAAACTTTATTTGCAAATGGAAATGATAAAAGATCCAGAAGTCAATCAAAAAATAAAAAAACTATCTACCTTTTTATCATTCAATTATTATGAAGATGAAAAATATATTATCATTCCAGCTACTTCTATTGAAAGTCTAATCAAAGAAAGTGAACAACAATATAATTGTGTTAGAACCTATTCAAAAATGCTTTCCAATAATGAATGTCAAATATACTTCATGAGAAAAAAAGACAAAAAAGATACTTCTTTTATTACCATTGAAGTTCAAAATAAAAAAATTATTCAGGCACGAACAAAATATAATGGCCTGCCAGATAAAGAAGCCAGTCAAATATTAAAACAATGGGAAAAGACACTAGTACCGATTGTGAATGCAGAAGAAAGTTCTAGCACCAAATAAATTTAAAAAAAAGTGCGATTGGATATTGACAAATAATGACAAAAAAACATATACTATTGTAAGTTGCCTAACAAAATGTAAGGAGGAAGTTCTATGGAGTCATATGTGTTATTTGAAATCAAACAATTGCAAAATACAATTGTAAGAACCATTTGCACCGATATGAAGCAACATAATATCACTTCACCACCAACCTTAATTCAAGCCGAAATTATAGGATATCTTATTCAAAACAAAGAGAAAAACGTCTATCAAAGAGAATTAGAATCTGTATTTAAACTAAGGAGGTCAACCATCTCAGGAATATTACAAACCATGGAGAAAAAAAACATCATCGAAAGGGTAGATAACCAAAATGATGGAAGAACCAAAAAAATTATCTTAACAGAAAAAGCATTTCTGCAACAAGAAATAGCCTTGAATTACTTAAAGCAGTTAGAACAAAATATAACCAAAGATATCACTGTAGAAGAATTAGAACTATTTCGTCAGGTTGTTCAAAAAATGAAACATAATCTGGAAATCAATTAATTTGTTAGACAATGAAGTAAAATAGGAAAATAAAAATAAGAGAAAGGAAGGAAACATGATTAAATTATTAAAAAACTTTACGAAAAAAGAATGGATAATTGCCCTTATTTCCTTTGTTTTAATTTTCGCACAAGTTTGGTTAGAACTAAAAATGCCAGACTATATGTCCGAAATTACAATGCTTGTGCAAACTGAGGGAAGTAGTATGCAGGATATTATTAAAAATGGGGCATATATGTTACTATGTGCGTTTGGTAGTTTATTATCCTCTATTTTTGTTGGATACCTAATTGCCAATCTATCAGCAACTTTTTCTATGAGAACAAGAAAAAAATTATTTGATAAAGTTGAGAATTTAGCAACCCACGAAGTAAAACAATTCTCAACAAGTAGTTTAATAACAAGAACAACCAATGATATTACACAAGTAGAAATGCTAGTTGGAATGGGACTTCAACTCATGATTAAAGCCCCTATAACAGCGATTTGGGCCATTACGAAAATCTTAAATAAGAGTTGGCAATGGAGTGCGATTACAGCAGTAGCTGTATTAATATTACTAAGTGTAATTATTTGTCTTATGATTATTGTTATGCCAAAATTTAAAATTGTTCAAAAATTAACCGATAAAATTAATGGTGTAACACGAGAAAATTTAACTGGAATTAGAGTCGTGAGAGCCTTTAATGCTGAAAATTATCAAGAAGCAAAATTCAGTGATGTGAACATGAAACTTACGAACCAACAATTATTTAACCAAAAAGCATTCGCCATTATGGGACCAATTATGTATTTGGTCATGTATTTTTTAACACTATCTATTTACTTTGTAGGAGCCTACCTAATTAAAGATAGTATTGTTCTTTATGACAAACTTGTTTTATTTGGAGATATGGTTGTATTTTCTTCTTATGCCATGCAGGTCATCATGTCATTTTTAATGCTAGCTATGATTTTTATGATGGTTCCAAGAGCTGGCGTATCTGCCAAAAGAATTAATGAAGTATTAGAATCTGATATCAGTATTAAAGATGGAGACTTTGATGGAAAAACGAAAGAAACAGGAACTGTGGAATTTAAAAATGTATCGTTCAAATATCCAGATGCAGAAGAATACTTACTTAGAGATATTTCATTTAAAGCAAATCAAGGAGAAACTGTTGCCTTTATAGGATCTACAGGAAGTGGAAAATCAAGTTTGGTGAATTTAATTCCAAGATTTTATGATGCAACAGATGGCGAAGTACTGGTTAACGGTAAAAATGTAAAAGAGTATAAACAAGAATATTTACATAATTTACTTGGATATGTACCACAAAAAGCTGTCATGTTTAATGGAACTGTTACTTCCAATGTCTCTTATGGGGATAATGGAAAAGGAGAAATTACTTTAAAGAAAGTGAAAGAAGCAATTAAAGTAGCACAAGGAACAGAATTTGTAGAAAAAATGGATAATCAATATGAAACACATATTGCCCAAGGAGGTACCAATGTATCTGGAGGTCAAAAACAAAGATTAGCGATTGCAAGAGCGATTGCTAGAGATCCACAAATCTATATTTTTGATGATTCTTTTTCAGCCCTAGATTATAAAACAGATGCCGTATTAAGACGTGAACTTAAAAAATATACCAAAAATGCAACCAGTCTTATTGTGGCCCAACGAATTGGTACTATTATGAATGCTGATAAAATACTAGTACTAGATAATGGAAAATGTGTTGGAATCGGAACTCATAAAGAATTGCTTCAGTCATGTGAAGTATATAAACAGATTGCCTCATCACAACTATCAAAGGAGGAATTAGAAAATGCATAATGAAGAAAAACGTACTCCTAAAAAAATGGGACCAGGACCAAATATGGCAAATGAAAAAGCCAAAGATTTTAAAAGTGCCATATCACGTTTAGCCAAAGAATTAAAAGGATTTGGAGCCTTAATTGTATTTGCCTTAGTCTTAGCGGCTTTAGGTTCGATTCTTTCTATTTTTGCACCAAACCGTTTGGCTGATTTAACTACAGAAATTTCAAATGGTGCCAGAATTAACAGTGAAAATATGGAAATATTATCCAAAGAAGTAACAGCAGCCTTTGATCAAGAAAAACAAGAAAAAATCATGCCAGAGTTACTAGGGATTAACTTAGAACAAAATAATATTAGGCAGATTATGATGAATCCGGAAATTTCAAATAGTGATAAAGAAACATTTCAAAACTTTTTAACCGATATGAAAACAATCGAGCAAAGTGAACTCATAAATCATATTAGTGAGTTGCCAGTTGCTATTTTAGAGTATGTTCTGCCAGATTCTTTCTATCAGGATTACTTGATTACTTCTAATGATAAAATTGAACTTTTAGAACTAGCCAAACAAAAGGAAGATAATTCTAAAAAAGAAATAAAGATTCCAGAGAGTGTAGTACCGATTTTCTTTCAAGAATTAACAATTGACGGGATCACCATTAATGCTCAAGATCAAGCTAAATTTTTAAGCATTATGAGTACTATGGATAAAGAAAATGTGGTTCCAGAGGAAGTATATCAAAAAATCAGTCAGATGCCAGAAAGTGTTCAAAAATTAATGTCTCCAACTATGGATATGGAAGCGATTAAAAAAATTGCTCTATTGTTAGTGTGTTTATATTTATGTAGTGCTTTATTTAACTATTTAGAATCTCTTTCGATGACAGATGTTGCCAACAAATTTGCCCGAAAATTAAGAGGTAAAATTTCTGTTAAAATCAACCATTTACCACTCAAATATTTTGACCGTCATGCAACTGGGGATATTTTGTCACGGGTTACCAATGATGTCGATACGATAGCCCAATCGATGAATCAATCTTTGGCAACTTTAGTAAGTGCAATTACATTATTTGTAGGAACGATTATTATGATGTTTATAACCAATTGGGTTATGGCAATTACGGCAATCGTATCTAGTTTATTAGGTTTCATTTTTATGTTTATTGTTCTTGGTGCTTCTCAAAAGTACTTTGTAGCAAGACAAGTAGAACTTGGAAATTTAAATGGACATATCGAGGAAGTTTATTCAGGGCTTAATGTTGTAAAAGCTTATAATGGAAAAAAAGAAGCTGATAAAAAATTTGATTTATATAATAAAAATGTATATGAAGCCAACAGAAAAAGTCAGTTTTTATCAGGACTTATGATGCCAATGATGAACTTTGTAGGAAACTTTGGATATGTAGCTGTTTGTATCGTGGGAGCTCTTTTAACCATGAATGGACATATTGAATTTGGTGTTATTGTAGCCTTTATTTCTTATGTAAGATTGTTTACTTCTCCATTATCTCAAATAGCACAAGCGATGACCTCTTTACAATCAACAGCAGCAGCTAGTGAAAGAGTGTTTGAGTTTATTGATGAAGAAGAAATGAGTGATCAATCACAGTTAACAAAAGTGTTAAAGAAAGATAAGGTAAAAGGAAAAATCGAGTTTGATCATGTTGTATTTCAGTATGATGGTAATGATGAACCAACCATTAAGGATTTTAGTGCTAAGGCACTTCCAGGTCAAAAAGTTGCAATTGTAGGACCTACAGGGGCAGGAAAAACGACAATGGTAAATTTGTTAATGAAATTTTATGAAGTAAATTCTGGAGATATTAAAATTGACGGAGTTTCTATTAATCAATTGACAAGAGAAAACATTCATGAATTATTTACAATGGTATTACAAGATACTTGGGTATTTGAGGGATCTATTAAAGAAAATATTGTTTATAACCGTGAAAATGTGAGTGATGAGCGGGTAGAAGAGGTATGTAAAACAGTTGGCTTAGATCATTTTATCAGAACTCTTCCCAATGGATATGATGCGAAACTAGGAGACAATGACAGTGTTTCGGCAGGACAAAGACAGTTATTAACCATTGCACGTGGTATGATAGAAGATGCTCCATTTTTGATTTTGGATGAAGCAACTTCCAATGTTGATACGAGAACAGAAGAACTCGTTCAAAAAGCTATGGATAAGTTAACAGAGGGAAGAACATCATTTATTATTGCTCATAGACTTTCTACGATTAAAAATGCAGATTTAATTTTAGTCATGAAAGACGGAAATATTGTAGAGCAAGGAAATCATAAAGAATTGATGGATAAAAATGGTGCTTATGCAGAATTATACAATTCTCAATTTGAATTATAAGGCTATGAATCATAGTCTTTTTTTAGTAAATTATTTTTTATTTGTTCGGTTGCTTTAAATTGTGGTTTTAAAATAAAAGTAGTAAATTAGTAGTAAAATGGCATGAAGAACTTTTACATCAGTCTATAAATAAAAACTTTTATAATGAAACTGTAATTTTTTAGTTGTAAGAAGTTTTTATAAATATTGATTTTTGAATCAAAATCAGGTACAATAGAAAACAATTTAAAAGGGGATGAATTTATAAAATGAATGAAATAGAAGAAATATTTGATAGCATTATATTAGAAGCCCGCAGTGGAAATATAGATTGTGGAAGCTTGGAATCTTTATATTTTAATACTTTATTACAAACTGGTGGGAAGTATCAGTTTTATGATGTCATAAAACAATATCCAGAAGCTATACCACCAACACTAAAAATACAAAATAAGAAAGAATTATTAATACAAATTGGAAATTATTTAGAACTCGCTCGAAATTTTTATACAGAAAAGGATTTTGAGTATGTTACAGATAGAAATAAATATATCATTACTTTGGTGATGCAAAATATGGATATAGAAGATTTTCAAAATCCAACTTTATTCTTTCAGAAAAGAACTAATTTTTTACTAGATAAAACATTGCAACCATTACAACAATCAACAGTGATTGGACATAGTTTTATTTTTAATGCCGATATTTGTGTAGAAATCAAAAAAGAACCTATTTTTTTAGAAACTCCATATGGAATGTATATTTCATTGATTCGTCAGAAAGAAAGTGGCGGAAAGCTTTGTTATCCATTACAAGCCATTCGTTTTGGAATATCAGACTCTAAAGCCTATATTTATGCAATTCAAAAAGACAAAGAGGAACAATTAGAAGAAGATTATGAATCTACTTCATTCTATAAAAAAATAAAAAGAACAATGTATAAGACGGGTAGTGGATTTCAAGAAAAAAATATGTCAGATGATGATTTTTTGAATTTACAAAAAGTAAGTCCTTGGACGTTAGTAGCAACTGTGACTGCTCTTGGTATATTAAAAAGTAGAGGCATTGAAGAAATCGTAGTTCCTCCATTTTTAATCAATCGCTTTAATGGGGCACATGTTATGGTTGATACAGAAATTGAAAATTGGAGTCATTTTCAAAATGAAATTGCAAAGCAGTACATTAATCAATTTCAAAAAGCGAGAAAACAATTATATGAAAGACAATTAAACATTACAGATAAATTTGTTAGAACATTTTTCAGGCTTGCTTATCATTTTCCTAATTTTGTGATAGATGAAGAACCACTTAACAATGTTTTTCCTTTCCATTTGAAAGTAACAGATGAAATTTGTAATAATCCATTATTAGAAGAATTATTTAAAATTAGCTCAAATTATCAAACCAAAAAGAAAACAAAAAGTTACGGTTTTGATTCGTAACTTTTTAGGCATGATTTAAACTATCGATAATGTATTGTTTGGTATCATCAAAACTCATACCTAAACTAATTGCAAGTTCTCCATACAATAGTTTTTCTGCTTTTTTAAAATAAGTTTCGTCTTTTTCGCCAATTTTTTTTCCATTTTTTATCCGTTCATAATTTCTTAAATAAGTAGTTTTAATAATCCGTACTAAATCGGTTTTGTTTTCCGATTTTAGTAATAATTTATACTCGTTTTCAATCATTTTATCATCACTGATGATTGGTTTTATAGAGGGCATCTCTTTGATTAAGTCTAGTGCTTCCTTTTTTGTTAATACTGGTTTTAACACCATATCAGCTTGCTCTATCGGAAGATTGATTGTTAAAGAAGAATCAGAATATGGGGATAATACATAATAATCTTTTCCATTAAAAAATTTTTCTTTTCGTTCTTTTATAAGACAAACTTCATTTTGGTATACAACGGAATCATTGATTTGAAACATAAAATTCCTCCTTTACATACTATTATTATACCATTTTTTAAATTCTTTTCGTAAGTAAAAAATATTGATTTTCATAACAAAATTGTCATTTTTTTGGCAAATAATTGTAGTATAATTCTTTAGAGGTGATAAAAATGGACTACCGAAATTGGATTATTCCTATTTTGTTCGTATTAGGAGTAGGTGGGTATTATTTTGGGAAAAAGATTTCTATTTTATTTCCAATAAAAAAAAGAATGCATCAAATTATTTATTATGGATTGATTTACTTATTTCTTTCTAGTATGATTATTTTTCATTCCTCATTCATTGCTTTTGTTCTTTATTCCATTATTTTATATCTTATTTTTGATTTTCTCCACTTTATATTTAAGAAAACCAATCAAGAAAAAATCTTTTGTAAAATTTATCAAAGGGGAGTTCCTATCTTATTTGTGAGTCTGCTTGTTACAATATATGGAATATATAATGCTACCAATCCCATAGTGAAAGAGTATGAAATAGCACTCGAAAAAAATTTAAAAAATAATATTACAATTGGAATGATTTCAGATTTACACTTAGGTACCATTCATAGTTCTCATATCTTAGAAGAAATTGTGGAACATGCAAATCAATTGCATGTCGATCTCTTTCTTTTAGTAGGAGATATTTTTGATGAGAATACAAGTGAAGAATTAAAAAAAAGAGCCTATCAAAGTCTATCTAAAATTGAAACGAAATATGGAATTTATTATGTAGAGGGGAATCATGATTTACTAACGGAAAATACTAGGCAAGGATTTTCTAAACAAGGAATTCACATATTAGATGATAAATTTGAGCTGATTGATCATCAATTTTATTTAGTAGGAAGAAAAGATAAAAGACGAGAACAACTAGGAACTCCTAGAAAAAACTTAAGTGAACTTTTAAAAGAGATATCAAATACATATCCGATTATTTTAGTGGATCACCAACCAGTAGATCAAGAACAAGCTTGGAAATTAGGGGTTGACTTACAACTCTCAGGTCATACTCATGCAGGGCAAATTTTTCCCTCTAATTACTTTCTACAATATGGATATTTACAAAATGAAAAATATCATTTAATCGTTTCTTCTGGTTATGGGGTATGGGGATTTTCTTTTCGTACAGCTGGTAGAAGTGAAATGGTATTGGTTACTATAAAAGGACAAAAGAAAGAATGATTCTTTTTAACTCTTTTAACATATTCATCTAACTTTATTCCACTCAATTTATGTTAAAAAACAACAAAAAGACCCAAAGGCCCTTTATTCACTATCTTTTAGATAGTATTTGACTATAACAATTTCTTTTTGAATATTGTTTTACTTTTTCTAATTGTTCTTCTTTTCGTAATTGTTGGTATTCTAAACATATTTTTACTTTTTCAAAATAGAGTTCATAAATCATATCCATCGTCTCTTTATTTTCTGATTTACTTAACCACTCAATAATTTTGTCATCACAAGTTTCAGAATATAGAAATTTGTTTAAAATGGAAGCAGAAGCAAGTGCGAGTGGGCAATTAGAATAATCTTTCGCATTTTCTAAAGGCAAATATAAATCAGTTTGGAATAACTTTCTAATTGGTTCAGGAAAAGGAAAACTTTCTTTGTTTGGAATCAAAATATTAGAATCTGTAATTACATTAGAAAAAGCTTCCCCATAATTTTTTCCAGACGAATAAACATGCTCAAAATCATCTTGTAATAAAAAAGTTTTACTTGGAAATTTTCTGATTGGTTTAGAATACCTTACTGTTTGTCCATCAAATTCAATGATACGTAAATTTTTAATATTTGTGATAATCCCATGATGTTCATAAAAAGACATAATCACTCCTCCTCTTAATAGCAAACAATATTAATTTAATCCTTTTTTCATAGAAAGTCAACTAGTTATTTAGCAACATATAGAGTCATAAAAAATATAGTAGAATGATAAAATGAAAGCATTTTTCATAATAATCTTATTTTTAGACGAATTTATATGGAAGATTAAACAGTAATACGACTAACAATAACACTAGAAATATTCTATAAACTATGATATAATGAAAATCGATGTTAACTTAGAAAATACAGGTGATAAGATGTACTTAAAAAATATAAAAGCACATGGTTTCAAGTCATTTGCTGATCATATTGATATGGAACTGCAAGATGGAATTACAGGAGTCGTAGGACCAAATGGAAGCGGAAAAAGTAATATCGTAGATGCTATTCGTTGGGTACTTGGAGAACAATCAGTGAAATCTCTTCGTGGAGATGGTAACATGGCAGACGTTATATTCTCTGGAAGCAAATCTAGAAATGCTATGAATGTAGCAAGTGTTACATTAGTATTTGATAACAAAGACCATTATCTTCCAGTAAGCTATGATGAAGTAGCTATTAGAAGAAGAGTTTATAAAGATGGAACCAACGAATATTCTTTAAACGGTGAAAAATGTAGACTCAAAGATATTACCGAAATATTGATGGATACAGGAATTGCCAAAGAAAGTTTCAATATCATCTCGCAGGGAAAAATAGAAGAAATCATTAGCAGTAAACCAACAGATAGACGAATTATTTTTGAAGAAGCAGCATGTGTTTTAAAATACAAAAGAAGAAAAGAAGAAGCACTTCGTAAATTAGAACGAACCCATGATAATATGAACCGTGTAAACGACATCATGAAAGAACTAGAAATTCAAGTCGAACCATTAAAAAATCAAAAAGAAAAAGCGGAAGAATACTTAAAAACAAAAGAAGAATTAGAACAAATAGAAATTGCTCTTATTGCAACTGATATAGAAAAACTAAACGAAGACTATCAAATAAAAAAAGATAGAATTGCTACTTTAAATAACGAGTTATTAAACAATAACTTTGAAAACAACAAAGGGGAAGCCAAAATAGAAGAGTACAAAGTAAAAATCACCAAATTAGAATCAGAAATAGGGGAACTACAAACCTCGTTATTAGAAATGACTAAAGTAGTGGAACAACTAAATAGTAGAAAAACAATTCTTTTAGAACGAAAAAAATACGAAGTAGAAGATAACAAACTACATCAATCTATGATTGAACTAAAAGAACAACAACTAAGCTTACAAAATCGCATAACCTTACTCGAACAAGAATTATTAGAATTACAAACGGAAAATCAAAAAATACAAGAAAAACAGGAAGAACAAGAACAAGAATTGCAAAAAATTAAAAATCAAAAACGCAATTTAGAAGAAACCCTAACCAAAAAAGTAAGATTAGAACAAAACTTACAAATCACAATCGAACGATTAAAAGATAGCATCGAACATAGTGGGACCTTACCACATGCTGTAAAATGTGTTTTAGATAACCCGAAACTAAGAGGAATCCATAATGCCATTGGAACCATTATTGAAGTAGACGATAAAGTGGCGAAAGCCATTATGACAAGCCTTGGTCCATCAGCTAACTACGTAATTGTAGAAAATGAAACTAGTGCGAAAGAAGCCATTTTATATTTGAAACAAAATAAACTAGGAAGAGCCACTTTTTTCCCACTTAATATTATAAAACCAAAAGAAATTGATGATGAGACAAAGACAAAATTATCCTCTACGCAAGGTTTTATCGGAATCGCTTCTGACTTAATCGGATATGATAAAAAATATCAAAATATCGTAAAAAACCAACTTGGAAACGTTCTCGTAGTAGATACGATAGACCATGCAAACCAAATAGCTAGACAAATCCATTACCGTTATCGTATTGTAACACTTGATGGAGAAATTCTTCATGTAGGAGGTTCTCTAACAGGAGGAGAAGCTACAAAAAATAGAAATATTATTACCGAAAAACAAGAACTAGAAGTCAAATTGAAAGAATATGAAAATGTAGTTCAGTCAATCAAAGAAATAGAACAAAATATTAATGAATTAGATGACAAAAATAAACAAATAGAGGACCAATATTATTTCATAAATAAAGAATATACGAGAAATGATGAAATCATTAAAAATAAACAGATATTAAAATCTGAAGCTTTAGAAGAAGAAAGTAGATTAACAGAACAAATTGATGGCATGGATCATCTATTAAATAAAACATTAGATGAAGAAGAAAATAGTATATTAGCCCAATTTTACGAAGCTGAGCAAAAAAAGAAAAGTACAGAATTTCTTCTAAAAAACAAAACGCGTGAAAACCAAGAATTAAAAGAAGAGTTACAAGAATTTGAATTTGCACTTCGACGTGAAAATAACTTATTAAGTTCTAAAAATAAAGAACTCAAAGACTTAGAAATTATTGTGAACCGAATCGATGTAAAATTAGACCATTACCTTACGACTTTAAGTGAAACTTACAATATGACATTTGAAAAAGCCAAAGCCAATTATATTTTAGATATAGAAGAAGAACTTGCAAGAACCAAAGTCATGAATCTTAAAAGAACGTTAAAGGACCTTGGAATGGTTAATTTGGGGGCAATCGAAGAATATGCTAGAGTAAGTGAACGATATGAATTTCTATTACATCAATCCGAAGACTTAACCAATGCCGAAAATACCCTTTTGGAGATTATTTCTGAGATGGATTCCGTAATGGAACATGATTTTTTAGAAACATTTAAAGTCATCGGCACCCACTTTGAAGAGACTTTTAAAGAATTATTTCATGGTGGTCATGCAGAACTAAAAATGACAGATCCAAACAATATTTTAGAGACGGGAATTGAAATTGTGGCCTCTCCACCAGGAAAGAAACTAACTAGTATTTCTTTATTATCAGGGGGAGAAAAAACCTTTACCGCAATTAGCTTATTATTTGCTATTTTAAAATCACGCCCTGTTCCATTCTGTGTTTTAGATGAGGTAGAGGCAGCTTTAGATGAGGTGAATGTCGATAGTTTTGGAGCCTATTTGCTTGGACTTAAAAGTAAGACACAATTTATTTTAATTACCCATAAAAAGAAAACGATGGAATATGCTGATGTACTATATGGAATTACGATGCAAGAATCTGGAGTTAGTAAACTTGTTAGTGTGAAACTAGAAGAGTTAGAATAAGAAAATAGACCTCATAAAAAGAAGTCTATTTTTTAAGATTCAACAATTGCCCCGCCATTTGGATGTAATACTTGACCAGACATATAATTAGAATCATCACTAGCAAGGAAAAGATAACTAGGAGCAATCTCAAATGGTTGACCAGCTCTTTTCATAGGAACTTTGGAAGTATCAGTACCGAAAGTAGTTACTTCATCAGCACTAAAAGAAGACGGTATAAGTGGTGTCCAAATGGGACCAGGAGCAACTGCGTTGACACGAATGTTTTGCCCTACTAAATTAAGGGCAAGTGATCTTGTAAATGACACAATCGCTCCTTTTGTAGCACTATAATCGAGTAATTTTTTTTGTCCTTGATAAGCTGTAATCGAAGCTGTATTGATAATAGAACTACCACTTGATAGATATGGAAGAACCGCTTTTGTCATATAAAAATAGGAGAAAACATTAGTTTCAAAGGTTGTTTTTAATTGTAGGTCACTAATATCTAGAATACTATCTTGTAAAAATTGAACAGCACAATTATTTACTAAAATATCAATATGGCCGAATGTATTAATGACTTGTTGAACCACTTCTTTAGAATTTTGTTCAATTGTTAAATCAGACATGATAGAAAGACATTTTCTTCCCATTTCTTTGATATGACATTCTGTTTCTAAAGCATCTTCTGTTTCACAAAGATAAATAAAAGCAATGTCAGCTCCTTCTTTTGCAAAAAGATAACAAACCGCTCTTCCAATTCCGCTGTCTCCACCTGTAATAAGTGCAACTTTTCCATTTAATTTTCCACTACCTGTTTCCTGTTTATTTTCACTGATTGGTCTTGGAATCATTTTCTTTTCAATGCCAGGTTGATAGTCTTGGTGTTGGGCTGGAAAGGTAAGAGGAACTTCCTCACATTTTTCTTTCTTTCCAATATAATGATAACTTGGGTACATATAATCAACTCCTATGATAACAATATATTCCGAAAAATGCGTAAGTATACAAAAAAGAACGGCCCCCTGAAGACCGTTCCTATAAAAGAATAAAAAGGGGTTGGCTAGTGTGATACTAGCGCCAATTCGTCTAATTCGAATTGGTACTGTATATACTAATCGAAAAAAGGCTATTTGTCAACCTTTTTTATAATTTTTTCTTTAAAAATGTCGAATTTACTTGATTTGTGAAAATATGTTCGGTATAATGATAGTGGTGATGTAATGAAGCAATTAGAAGACTTAAAAGGGCTTGGTCCTAAAACAATGAATTTATTAACCAAGATGGGAATTGAAAATTCTAAAGATTTGTTGTATTATTATCCATTTCGTTATGATGTATTAATTAGGAGTAATATAGATTCTTTAAATCAAGATGATAAAATTGTGATAGATGGAATTGTAGAAACCGTTCCTTCTGTTTTTCATATTAATCGTAAATTAGACAAAATGAACTTTCGATTTCAAGCGGATGGAAAAATATTACAAGTGATAATTTTTAATCGTGGTTTTTTAAAAAGTAAGCTTTTGGTTGGAACAACGATTACTGTTCTTGGAAAATATGATAAGAAGCATAGTACCATAGTTGCAAGTGATATCCGGTTAAGTGCCATGTCAAGCACTCCTAAAATAGAGCCCATATACCATTCTTATTATGGAGTTAGTACCAAACAAATACGTTCTTATTTATTTCAAATTTTATCAGAACCAATAGAGGTTGAAGATTATATTCCAGAGGTCATTTCTTTGAAATATCATTTTATGAGTAAAAAAAGGAGTTTGGAAATGATTCATTTTCCTAAAAATTGGGACTCTTTAAAAGCAGCTTTATTACGTGCAAAGTACGAAGAACTATTTTTGTTTATGCTCAAAATGAATTATTTAAAAATAGAAAAACAACATTCCAAAGGACTTAAAAGGGAAGTATCTTATGAAAAGGTGAAAGATTTTATAGCGAGCTTACCTTTTTCGCTTACAGAAGATCAACTTGGATGTGTAAAAGATATTTATACGGATTTAACAAATGAATTTCGAATGAATCGACTTGTTCAGGGTGACGTTGGAAGTGGGAAAACGGTTGTGAGTTTTATTGCTATGTATATTAATTTTTTAAGTGGATATCAGAGTGCAATGATGGCTCCAACAGAAATTTTAGCACAACAGCATTACAAAAAGTTAGTAGAAATATTTGCCCCTTATCAAGTTGGTGTAGCGATATTGACTGGAAAAACTAAAGCCAAGGAAAAAAGAGAAATTTATCAAGGGTTAAAAGATGGAACGATTGCAATTGTGGTTGGGACACATGCACTCATTAGTGAGGCATTAGAATATAAAAATTTAGGATTGGTGATTACGGATGAGCAACATCGGTTTGGTGTGAATCAAAGAAGCAATTTAAAAAATAAAGGAGTCACTCCTGATATTCTTTATATGAGTGCGACTCCAATTCCAAGAACATATGCTCTTACAATTTATGGTGATATGGACGTTTCTAACATTCATACGATGCCAAATGGAAGATTGCCAGTGATTACGACTCTGAAAAAGAATAGTGAAATTAGAGAGGTTTTAGAGAGTATGTATCGAGAACTTAAAGGCGGTCATCAAATTTATGTGATTGCCCCTCTAATTGAAGAAAGTGATAAAATTGATTTGGAAAATGTTATGATATTGGAAGAAAAAATGAATAAGGCTTTTGGAAAACTTTATCGAATTGGTGTATTGCATGGAAAAATGAGTCCAAAAGAAAAGGAAGAGGTAATGTTAGCATTTGAAAAAAATGAAATCCAAATTTTAATTAGTACAACAGTTGTAGAAGTTGGGGTAGATGTTGCCAATGCGACAATGATTGTGATTTTTGATA
>CAYYCR010000011.1:0-18276 GCA_964470385.1 uncultured Muribaculaceae bacterium
TTCCACAGCAATTTTTATACTTTTTGCCACTTCCACAAGGACATGGACTATTTCTCCCCACTTTTGCAACTCGCTTTGGTTGTTGTTTCTTTACTTTATTTGTATCTTCTACTGCTTTTCCCTCTGCTACTTGTTTTCTTTCTACATTTTGCCTAATTTCAGCACGTAATAAATAAATCGTTGTTTCTTTATCAATTGTATTCAACATTTCATCAAATAAATCAAATCCCTCTTTGGTATATGCTTGTAGTGGATTTTCTTGACCATATCCTCTTAGGTAAATTCCCTCACGCAAATTTGACATCGTATTAATATGATCCATCCAATGAGTATCAATTACTCTTAATGTGATTGCTTTCTCAAATTCATTTTGAACTTCTTCTGGAATTGTCTTTAATTTTTCCTCATATTCTGATATTACTCTACCATAAATATTCTCAATCACTTCTTCAATTGTTCTATTTTGAAGATCGGCCAAATCTACTTTATTTTTTAACAATTCATTTAGGGCTTCACGAATTTCATCCAAATCTTGGTCAGTTAATTTTCCCTCTGGCATAATATGAGACTCTACTAGTTCTGTTATATAATCATGAAATGTATTTAATATTGTTTCGTGAATTGATTCTAAGTCTAATATTTCATTTCTTTTTTCATAAATAATTTCACGTTGTTGATTGATTACATCATCATACTCTAACAATGTTTTTCTCATGTCAAAATTATTTCCTTCCACACGTTTTTGAGCAGATTCCATAGAATTAGACAACATTTTATTACGTATAGAAGCTTCTCCATCAAATCCTACTTTAGCTAACAAAGCTTTGGCCCTATCCGTTCCAAACCGAACCATCAATTCATCTTCAAATGAAACGCAAAACTGTGAAAATCCTGGATCTCCCTGACGTCCTGAACGACCACGCAATTGATTATCAATACGTCTTGATTCATGACGTTCCGTTCCAATAACAGCAAGCCCTCCTAATTCCTTTACCTCATCTGATAATTTAATATCAGTTCCACGACCTGCCATATTAGTAGCAATCGTAACAGCTCCTTTTTCTCCTGCTTTTGCAATAATTTCTGCTTCTCTTGCATTATTTTTCGCATTCAGTACTTCGTGGGGAATTTTCTTTTTCTTTAACATAGAACTAATAAGTTCACTAGTTTCTACAGCAACAGTACCAACTAATACTGGTTGTCCTATCTTATGACGTTCCTCAATTTCTTCTACAATAGCTTTATATTTTCCTTTCGCAGTTGCGAAAATAAGATCCCCATAGTCTTTTCTAATCACTGGTTTATTGGTAGGAATACAAATAACATACATATTATAAATATCTCTAAATTCTTCCTCTTCTGTTTTAGCTGTTCCTGTCATTCCGGCTAACTTTTGATACATTCTAAATAAATTTTGAAATGTAATGGTTGCCAAAGTCTTTGTTTCTTCTTGAATAGAAACCCCTTCCTTGGCTTCAATTGCCTGATGAAGCCCATCAGAGTAAGTTCTTCCTTGCATCAAACGCCCCGTAAATTGATCTACAATAATTACTTGACCATCTTTTACGACATAATCAAAATCTCTTTTCATAGAATAGTTCGCTCTTAATGCCTGATTGATAAAATGCACTAAATTGGTATTTTTAATATCATATAGATTATCTACATGAAAGTTTTTTTCAGCTGCACTAATTCCCTCTTCATCTAAAATAACGGATTTTGTTTTTTCATCATAAATATATCCATTATTTTCTTTTAGTTTTTTTACAAATCGATCCGTATCAATATAAAGATTAGCTGATTTCATATAGCCACCTGAAATAATTAATGGTGTTCGTGCTTCATCAATTAATACAGAATCTACTTCATCAACAATTGCAAAATTTAAAGGTCTTTGCACACGATCTTGTGCTCTTACAACCATATTGTCTCTTAAATAATCAAACCCTATTTCATTATTTGTTGAATAGGTAATATCACAATTATATACTTCCTTTTTCTCACTTGGAGATAATTCGCGGTAATTAACTCCTACCGTAAGTCCTAAAAAGCGGTAAATACTCCCCATCCATTCTGCGTCACGTCCTGCTAAGTATTCATTCACAGTAATAACGTGAACACCTTTTCCTGTAAGGGCATTCAAATAGGCAGGTAAAGTACAAGTTAATGTTTTTCCCTCCCCTGTTTTCATTTCTGCAATATTTCCATAATGAATTGCTAGTCCACCTAAAATTTGTACATAAAAAGGTTTTTCTCCAATCACACGGTAAGCGGCTTCTCTTGCTACTGCAAAAGCTTCTACTTTGATATCCTCTAAGGTTTCTCCCTCTTCCAACCTTTTTTTAAATTCTCCTGTTTTTGCTTGCAATTGCTTATCTGTTAACTTGGTCATTTCAGAGTCAAGAGCAATTACTTGGTCTGCTATTTTTTTAAAATTTTCCAATTCTTTATATTCATGATCAAATATTTTTTTTAAAAAATTCATTTTCTATCTGTCCTTTCCATCTATATCTATTATTTTATCAAAAAATAAAGAAAAATCATATAGTTTTATAAACAAAGGAGCTTTTTTATGTTTCTTCGTTAAAATGATTACTTCTTATAAAGATACATAAAGTACTTAAAAAAACTAAAACAAATGTCTTAGTTTTTATTTTAATTCTATAATACCATAGTTTCCATCTTGTCTTTGATATAAAACAGCTACCTCATCGCTATCAGAGTTTTTAAAAATATAAAAATTATGATCTAATAAATTCATTTGAAGTATAGCTTCTTCTTCACTCATTGGTTTCATTTCAATCGTTTTTCTTTTCACAATTTTAGTTTCATCTGGTTCTATAGATTCAGGTTCTAAATCTACTATAAAATCTGTAATCGGGGATTTTTTATTGTTTCTTTTCATTCTTGTTTTATTTTTTCGAATTTGTCTTTCTAGTTTATCTAATACCAAATCGATTGCGGTATAAAGCTCTTTATCTTTTACTTCACCTCTTAAAATAAATTTCTTAGCTGGTATTGTTACTTCTACAATTTGATAAACTCCTTGCTCTTTTACACGTATTGTTGCCGTTAGTGTTTCTGGATGTTCAAAATATTTGGCTAGTTTCCCAATTTTATTTTCAATTCTAGTCTTTAACTCTTCTGTCAATTTTTCTCCGTGAATGTTAAATTTCATAACATCAATCCTCCTTTATATAAAATATTATAACATGTTTTTTGATAATTTGAAGTATACTTTTTAGGATTCCTTATGAAATCAAAAAAGGAAAAGCATTTATATTTACTTTTCACATACAAAATCGTTTTCCTTTCTTTTAAGACAAATAAAAACTACTTATACTAAAGCAGTTTTTATTTCTACTACATTCTTTGCTTGAAGTCCCTTATCGGTTCTCACTAATTCAAACTCAACATATTGACCTTCAACTAAAGTTTTGTAGCCTTCTGATAAAATAGCTGAATAATGAACAAAGATATCTTCTCCATCTTTGTATTCAATGAATCCAAAACCTTTCTCATTATTGAACCATTTAACTTTCCCAGTCACAATAGCACATCTCCCTTCCATTAAATCTCCCCTACACTTATACTATAATCCTTTTCGTTGCATCTTGCAAGAATTTTCGATTTGCAAATTTCGACAAAATTCGACAAACACAATTTCCAAGGATATAATACATTTATAACATTTTATACAACGAATATTTCATTTTTATACCTGAACGCTATAATTTTAAGCATGAATGCAAAATAAAATAGGTTTCTGGCATTAATGGAATCGTTAATCATCATATAATTGTATTTCAAGTGCATTTAGGAAAATTGGATTTTAAACGTGCTACAATGGATATGAAATAGGGGAATGGTGGTATGATGAAAAATTATCTAATGAAGCATTCTTTACAATTAGTAAAGAAATACAATCAAAACATTAGTGATACACAAATAGCCGAAATTGAGTATGGGCTGTTAGGAATCTATTTAACAGTATCAAAGATTATTGTAATTTTTCTGCTAGCATGGCTTCTAAATATTATCCCAGAAGTTGCTATATTTATGGTAATTTTTAATATTATTCGGACATGTTCGTTTGGGTTACATGCTACAAAAAGTTGGATTTGTTTGCTCAGTTCAACAATTATTTTTATACTATTTCCATTGATGTGTAAACACATCATCCTACCAGATACAAAATGGATTATTAGTATTTTCACAATATTCTTTATTTACAAAAATAGTCCTGCTGATACTTATAAAAGGCCAATCGTCAATCCAAAAAGAAGAAAGGTATATAAAATTCTTTCTACGATTATTGCAATTGTTTTTGCACTATGTGCAATTATAATGAAAAATAATTTCTATTCCAACTGTTTCATTTTCGCACCTATTGTTCAATGTTTTCTAATTTCTCCTATGGTATACAAATTTTTTCATTTGCCATATGACAATTATAAAACATATCTTGCAAACGCAAATATTATATAGAGAGGGGTAGTACATATGAAAATCTTTGCTTCAATTTTAAAAGCATTAGGATTAGGAGCTGCTGGTATGGGAAGCCAAGCATGTATGTTCTGGGTTGTTGATGAACCAGAATGTCCAAAAAGCCTAATAAAATAATAATATTAACATAATATATGTAAAAGTGGTATTTATATGCCACTTTTTTTGTTTTTGTATTAATATTGTAAAATTAAAAAAATTTTAGTTTAACTAAAATTTTAATTTTGAAATATCAATCGATATTGTTTGTACAAATTCATCAGCCATAATTTCCTTTTTATGCTCTAACAATTTATTTTCTTCTATAATTTCTTTTACTAACGCTAAACCATATCCATGATTTTTTCCTTTTGTACTATAACCAACTTTATCCATTTGTTCTAAATCAATATTTCCACAAAAATTATTTGTCACTGAAATATACAATTTTTGATTTTCAATTCTCATTTCTAAATCTATAAATTTCTCTTCTAAATTTTCTACTGCTTCTATTGCATTATCCAAAAATACCCCCATAATTCTGTAAATATCTAACATACTTTGATCGCCAAGTTCAATTAATTGAACTGTTCTAATTGCTTTATCAATACTAAGATCAAAATCAATATTTTTCTCTTTCATTACTAACATTTTTGAATAAATAAGTCCTCTTAAACCACCCTCTGGAATAATCATTGATTTACCCATTAAATATTCATTATCTTTTAATTTATTTTCTACAATTTTATCAATATACTCAGGTATATGTTTTTCTTTATTCTTTATCATGTTTCTAATCGTCAATAGCTGATTTTTATTTTCATGGTTACTTACTCTATACTGATTAAAAATATCTTCATACTCTTTTAAGCTAGATAAAGTTGTATTATATTTATCATAAACTTCAATATAGTCATTCTTATTTTTTAATGCCGTCATAATAACAGCAAAATAAATCACCATTGTCACTACATTAAATAATAGCATCATTTTAAAATCCAATTCATAATAAGCTATCATTGCAAATATATTCAATCCCAATATAAAAATAATTGTAATAAAAATTAAATGTACATCACTTATATTTCTGGTAATTCCCTTAAAAAAATGATACAGTTTCTTCACCCACTCACATTGTGCAAATAAAATTACAATTATACCAATGCCAGTATTTGCCAAAATTGTTCCAAATTGGGTATTTTCAATAAAATCACTACCAGAATTTAAAAGAAGCGAAATAATTATTACAAAAATCGTCTCTGCAATCATCGTTAATAATTGAGATGTTAAAGTTGCAATCATTCCTGTTTTTATATCAACCCTAAAAATAGCACTACAAACCATAGCTAACACTATTGTAATTGAAACAATCCTGATAAATTTATTCATCATATAATAATTTAAAATTGTCATAGTCACTAGTCCAATCAAAATAAACCAAAAACGTTTACTTTTCCACATAATTGGTTTATCTAATAATATCCTCCAAACATAAAAAGTTGAAACTGCTAAAATAACAGTCATCAAAACTGATTTTCCCAATTCTAAAAATACTTCCATCATACTACACCAACCAACTCCTCTATTTTAAATCTTGTAGAAATAAGATCAACCTTCATTCCATTATCAAAAACTATTAGATGCTCTTTCTTATGCACACATCTTATTCTTTCCTTGTTTATCAAACAAGCCCTATGTGTTTGAATAAAATTATCATCTAATAACTCCTGAAAGTAAGTCAGTGGTTTATTCACCTTAAAATCATTATATTCTGTCACAATAACAGACTTCCTAGTTAAACTATCCTTTGTAACATACAAAATATCATGGAAAGGCAAAACGTATAACGTCCCATGATCTTCAAATCGTAAACTCTTTTTCTTTTCCAATGTAGAAATAGCTTTCCCAATATTATGCTGTAATCTCCCCTTATAATCATCAAACTTATTAATAAATGCTAAGAAAGTAATGTCCTTTGATAATAACCTTGGTCCTAATTCCTCATGACCTGTAATGAATATAATCGCACTATCTTCATCTTTATGCCGAATAATACGTGCAATATCAATGCCTGTCCTTGTCGGTGCCTCAATATCCAATATGTAAATTTTAAATGGTAACTTTTTATTTATAATACTAATAAACTCATCATCGTAATCATCAAACAAATATGTTCTATATTCTAAACTCTTTGAAATCATAAACCTCTCAACTATACTTAAAATATTATGTCTCATTTCTGATTGGTCATCACAGATAATAAAGTTAACCATACCATTTCACTCCTTACTCACAAGATAACTTAGTTCTGCTCATGTAGGCTTCTATTTGCTACTAATAAATATTACCATAAATTGGAAATTTACGCAACTAAAAAGCTATAACCAGGAATAGCGATTATACCCCACCAATCAAGCCTTTATGACGTAAATAAACCTTTCGAAGCCAGTCCACAGGAACTACAGTAAGAGCTAGTAGTATCATAATCTCAAACTCACGAAATGTTAACCCTGCCGTCCTAAATAAAGAACCACCAAAATAAATAAGCAATACCTGTACCACTAAAATAAATAAAATTACAATCATAAAAACTTTATTTTGAGATAAATGAGCAAGCAAATTAAGTCGTTCTGTACGTGCATTAAAACTATTAAAAATACCAATAAAAATAAATAATCCAAAAAAGGCTGTCATCAAATACTTGTCTGTTTCATCGATACGATACAAACTATGAATCCATGGACTTTTCAAAAAGAAAATACAAAGCAAAGCCGAAAAAAGGCCAGTAAACAAAATCTCTTTCATCATATAAGAGTTAATAATCGACTCATTTTTCTTTTTCGGATATTCACTCATGTATTCCCTAAGAGGTGGTTCAAAAGCAAAAGCAAGACCTGCTAATGTATCCATCACCATATTAATCCATAACATTTGTATCACTGTAACTGGAGTTTCAACTCCAATAAAAGGACCAATAATCGATAAACTAATCGCACAGAAATTAACTGTTAGTTGAAATATGATAAATTTTCGGATGCTTTTAAAAATCGTTCTTCCAAATAAAATGGCTTTTGAAATGGATAAAAAATTATCATCTAAAATTACAATATCACTTGCTTCCTTTGATACTTCTGTACCACTTCCCATAGCAAAGCCAACATCGGCTCGTTTTAAAGCAGGTGCATCATTTACTCCATCACCAGTCATACCAACAACAAGACCAAGTTCCTGAGAGAGTCTTACTAATCTACTTTTATCTTGAGGAAGAGCTCTGGCTACAACCCTAAGACATGGTAAGATTTTTTTTACTTCTTCATCACTTTTTAGTTTCAATTCATCACTTGTAAGTACAATATCCTGTTCACTTCTAAGTAATCCCACTTCCCTAGCAATTGCAACAGCTGTTTCTTTATGATCCCCAGTAATCATAACGGTCTCAATATGGGCATCATGTACAAGCCTCACTCCCTCAATTGCTTCTTTCCTAACATCATCCTTAATAAAGAGTAAGCCAACCAATGCCAAATCACGAAAATAAGACTCTCCCTCACTTGTTGCAAGAGCAATTACTCTGATACCACGTTTTGTCATAGAATCAATACTTTTTAAAAGTTCCTTTTTAGAATAAAGTCCTCTTTTTTCACCAAATTCAGTATAAAATTTCGTACAAAAAGGAAGTAATTTTTCTGGAGCCCCCTTGATTAAATTCATACCACTTTCAATGGTTGTTAGAGCATATTTATTCTTACTATCAAAAGGAATGGTCTTTATTTTTTTTACTTTTTCACTATTTTCGGGACTCATAAATTCTAATAAAGCCCGATCTGTAATATTTCCTCCAATTACTTTCTTCTTTTCCACATCATAACTACTGGCATTATTATAAATAATAGACTTCCTTACAATGTCGTGCAATTTAGGATACTCTTTTAATTCTAATTCTGTGGAAAAGTGTTTTCCAAAACCAGATAAAAATCCAATTACCTCTAATTTTCCTTTTGTTAGAGTACCCGTTTTATCTGTAAATAAAATATTCAAACTTCCCGCTGTTTCGATTCCTACTAATTTTCTAACCAACACATTGTTTTTTAACATTCGTTTCATATTCGAAGAAAGGACTAATGTAATCATCATAGGAAGCCCCTCTGGAACTGCTACCACAATGATAGTAACACTGAGAGTTAAAGCATATAAAAGATGTCCAAACATGACGGGAAAATTTGTAACAGTATCAATAATTTGTTTCATTTGAAATCCATTTTCTATTACAATAACGGAAAACAAATAAGACAAGGAAACCAAAACAGCACCAATGTATCCAATACGGCTGATGACTTTAGCCAAATCACGTAATTTTATTTTCAAAGGACTTTCTGGTTGTTTTTCTTGTAATTCACTTGCTAATTTCCCATAAAACGTATCATTTCCAACTTTGGTTACAATCATAGTACCTGTTTTTGAATAAACAACGGTACCACGATAAACAAAGTTTTTTTCGGTTCCTTGTTCAAAGATAGAATGAACTGCCTCCTTATATGCTTCTCTAGTCTCCCCATTTAAAGCGGATTCATCAACAGTAATTTCTCCGTCTATCAATTTGCCATCGGCGGGAATTTTATCACCAGATTCTAGCAAAACCAAATCCCCAACAACAATTTCATCGATCGCAATTTCTTTTGTAACACCATCTCTTAATACTCTGCATTTAATCTTGGAAGATTCTTCTTGTAATTTCGCAAAAGCTTGCTCACTTCCATATTCCGAAATGGTTGAAATAAAAGAGGCCAAAAAAATGGCAATTACAATTCCAACGGTTTCATACCAATCAAAATTTTGAATTAAAAAAATAGTTTTAATAGCAAGAGCAATCAATAATATTTTGATAATAGGATCTCCTAGAGTACCTAATAATAATTTAAAAAAGCTATCTTTCTTTTTGGAAGTAATACGGTTACTACCATATTTACTGCGATTTTCTGCTACTTGTTTTTCTGTTAATCCATATTTTTTTCGATCATTCATAAGTACCCTCCTTACCATAACTATATTAAGGACATGAAAGAAATAGGATACCTAAAAAACGACAAAAACAAATCTTTCTAGAATGATTATATTTTTTAACACTTTCTAGGTAATGTCATAAAGTATAATGACATTATTAGTCAATTGGAGTGATATACATGAATCAAAATATGACATTAGATCAATTACAACCTGGTGAAACGGGCATGGTGATTAAAATTCATGCAACCGATAAAGTGAAAAGAAGATTTTTAGATTTGGGTATTATTCCAGATACTAAAATTGAAGTATTATATGAAAGTCCTTTTAAAGAACCAAAGGCTTATTTTATTAGAGGTGCTACTATTGCACTTAGAAAAGAAGATGCTAGAATGATCGAGATTACTAGAATGGAGGAATCACAATGGGATTAACTTCATCATCAATGGGTAAAGGGGCGATTGATCACTTTTTGATTGCTGCTACCAAAGAAGATAAAATAATTGCCCTAGCAGGAAATCCTAATGTTGGAAAAAGTACCGTATTTAATGAACTGACTGGATTAAATCAACATACTGGCAATTGGCCTGGGAAAACAGTTTCGAATGCACAAGGAAAGTACTCCTATGGAAATAGAGACTTTATATTAGTCGATCTTCCAGGGACTTATTCATTGCTATCTAGTTCTGTAGAAGAGGAAGTGGCAAGAGATTTTATTTGTTTTGGAAATCCTGATACGACTATCATTGTTGCCGATGCTACTAGTTTAGAAAGAAATCTAAATTTGGTGTTGCAAATTACGGAATTAACAGATCATGCTATTTTGTGTTTAAATTTACTGGATGAAGCGAAAAAGAAAAAAATTGATATTGATTTTAGAAAGCTTTCTTATGCTCTTGGAATTTTAGTTGTTGGAACAAGTGCTAGAAATCACGATGGTTTAGAAGAATTAATGGAGAAAACAAAAATTGTTAGTAATACGGAATTAGAGTTTAAACCATTTCAGGTATCTTATAGCGAAGAGATTGAAACTGCTGTTGCCATGATTGAACCTGAAATTGAAAAAATCGTTCATGATGCTAAGAAAAGTCGGTGGATTAGTTTACGATTATTAGATCGAAATACATCATTAACCAAATCGTTACAACAATATTTACAAATTGATATCATAGATAATAAATCACTTAAAATAGCGATTGAAAATGCTTATCGTTATTTAAAAGAGCAAAATATAGAAGATGTAAATGATAATATGGTTTCTACGATTGTAAAAGAGAGCGAACGAATCTATAAAAATTGTGTTACAATTCATGATAAACAATATAATCAAAAGGATAAAAAGATAGACCGTTTACTTACTTCAAAACGTTTTGGTATTCCAATCATGTTACTGTTATTAGGTGGTATTTTCTGGCTTACAATCAGTGGAGCTAATTATCCATCTGAAATACTTTCTAACTTTCTTTTTGGATTAAAACCACATATTGTTGATTTTTTAGAAATGATACATACGCCATCTTGGATTTTAAACCCACTTGTTTATGGTGTTTATCAGACTCTAGCTTGGGTGGTTTCTGTCATGTTACCACCAATGGCAATCTTTTTTCCACTATTCACTTTGTTAGAAGATTCTGGCTTTTTACCAAGAATTGCTTTTAATATGGATCATCTGTTTAAAAAAGCAAATTGTCATGGGAAGCAATCTTTAACGATGTGCATGGGATTTGGTTGTAATGCTTGTGGAGTCATTGGATGTAGAATTATTGATTCTCCAAGGGAACGTTTGATTGCTATTATAACCAATAGTTTTGTTCCTTGTAATGGAAGATTTCCTATTTTAATTGCTATCATTACCATGTTCTTCGCTGGTCTTGTAAAACAACCAATTTTACAGTCTTTGCTTTCTACTTTGTTACTTATTTGTATTATTCTTCTTGGAGTTATTATAACTTTAGTGGTTTCTAAGTTACTATCCAAAACTGTATTAAAAGGAATGCCCTCTTCATTTATATTAGAACTTCCTCCTTATCGTAAGCCCCAAATCAAAAAAGTAATTGTAAGGTCTATTTTCGACCGAACAATCTTTGTTCTTGGAAGAGCAATTATGATTGCTGCTCCAGCCGGTTTACTTATATGGATTCTTGCTAATGTTCAAATTGGTGGAATTACTATTTTATCTCATTTGACTTCTTTCCTTGATCCGTTCGCTAAAATAATTGGATTAGATGGTGTTATTTTAATGGCATTCATATTAGGATTCCCAGCGAATGAAATTGTTGTTCCAATTATTATCATGTCTTATCTTGCAACAGGCACATTGGTTGAATTTGATAATTTGGTTACCCTAAAAGAATTATTAGTGAGTCATGGTTGGACTTGGATTACTGCCATTTGTACCATGGTTTTCGCCCTCATTCATTTTCCATGTGGAACTACATGTTTAACAATCAAAAAAGAGACGAAAAGTCTAGGATGGACTCTCATCTCAATCTTACTTCCAACTATTATTGGCATTAGTATTTGTTTTGTTATTGCAACTTTGGGTAAATTCTTTTTATAAACTGAATCTGGTATTCAGTTTTTTTGGCTCGGCAATAAACCATGTTTTTTTAATACATAGTAAATACAAGAATAACTTCTTCTACCATAAAATCGGCAAAATTTTTTTACACTAGCATTACTTCTTCTATAGAGGCTTACAATTTTTTCTTCTTCCTCCTTGGAAATTGCTTTGGAAGAAACTTTATTTTTATTTCCATGTTCCAATTGAATTGTATTATCTAAAATTTCCTTTTTCAATCTTAGTATATATTTAGGATGATATCCTGTAATTGTTGCAATTTCCCCATATGTTAACATTGACTTGCCATTTAGTTTATCTTGTATTAAACTCACTGTATCCTTTTTATCATATTTCATAGGCATCCCTCATAAATATTATATCATCAAAGGTAACAAAATTTCAAGATATATCAAGTAATTTACTCTGCCCAATTAAGTAAACCATTGATAAGGAGACCTGACCCCCCAACTCAATGATTGGTATCCTTTAAATGCGATTGCAAATAACAATTAATCTCTTTTGATCATATTCGGCACAAGTTATTAAAGTTAATTGCTCTTTCGATGTTTCTTCTAAATACATAACTTTATCTGGAGTTACAATTACCATTTCTACTACTTGATATGTCTTTGTCATTCCATATTCATGTAACAGTATTTTCATTCCTTTTGATAAATTATGAATGACATGAAACACGGAATCTATATCATGACCTGCAATTACTTTATTCTTCTGATTTCCTTTTAGTAAAGTGGCAAATTGGTCATCTATTTTTTCTACTGTACCTAATTTAACCAATCGTTTAAAATTCCATTCTGGGATTTCTAATTCTATTTTATCTGTTTTTTCTTGCATAGAAATAATTTCTTTTTGATAGGAAACATAAGTAATTGCCTCTTCTTTTACTCCATGCAATAATACATAACTAGAAGCAACAAATAAGATGAAAATACTTATTTTTTTTATGATACCCATAATTTTCTACTTAGTAATATTCCAAAAAGGCCAATGAAAACCTGCCCATTCCATTTTGTTTTTCCACTCGTATTTGGTAATAATGGACGGTTTATTTGCTCTACATATATTGTTTCATTTTCTGCTACTATAATATTTTTAAAAGCAGTATCTAGTATAAACCCATCAATTGTTTTGATTTCTTTAATCCGATATTCTCCTATCGGTAAGCTTTCAAATCGAATTCTTCCTTGTTCATCTGTTATGCGTTCTTCTATTTTTTTACCACCTTTACTATAAAGTCCAAAGACAACTCCTGTAAGAAATTCTCCTGTTTCACTTTTTTTTACAATTTCTATATTTCCTGTGGAAAAATAATTTTTTACTTCTAATTCTGGATTTTTTTCCACAGAACTGTTAATTTCAAATACGACTGGTTCTGACTTTAAGTAGTTATCCTTTCCTTTTGTTTCTACTAATTGGTACTTCCCATCTGGTAATTTACGAGTTTTAGCAATTCCTTTTTTTGTTGTTAATGTCTCAATGTAATCACCTTTTTGATAAATGATATTACCAAAATGTCCATAAATATCTTCTTCTGCATAAAGTTCAAATTCTACTCCATTCTGCCCTTTCCATTCACCGGTTAAATAAATACCTTTAAAAACTTCTCCAATTTTATGAATCGTCATAGAGACCCCCTCTATTTGAATCGAAATTTCAAATTTTGGTAAATCGGATAGTCTAAGGGTTGCTAATTTTTGGGAACCTTCCTGTCTATATAATAATGTTACTTCATTATCATATTTTTGGTAAGTTCCTTTTCCTTTGATATCTTTCCATAATGCATTTGATTTTAATACATCTTTTTCTATGAAAAGACTTTCTTGATTCATTTTAAAATTGTGTAAAACATGGTTCTTATCTTGTAATTCTAAAGATTCCCCCTCATATAGGGAAATCTTTTCTGAAGCAAATGATGGTAGTATCTTTGTTGTTTCTATCAATGATAAAATTTCATTTTTTTCTTTTTCTACATCAATCACTTCTCCTGTACCATTTCCTTTTGTTGACCATTCTATACTAGAATTATAAATATACTCCCAAATAAGTTCTTGGGCTGCCAAATAATAAGAAATGGTTCCATGTCCTGGGTATTCATATCCAAAATATCCATAGGCTTCTACTTGGGCTTTTTGGGAATCTGATAAATAAGAGCCTGACAAGCCCTCTGTCACTGTATAACTCCCAGGTTGTGCTAGAAGACTTGGGTTTAAGCAATAGGCTAATTTTCCATCTAATCGAAACATGGCCTCTTGGTAAACCTCAACACTTCCATCTTCTAACGTATGAATAGAATAAATATTTTTCAAATATTCATCGTTTAAAACTGCTTCTTTGGCTTGTGCCAAAATAGGAAATCCAATTAGAAATCCTAATAAAACTATAATTATTTTTTTCACTTTCTCACCTCTCGACTAACACTTTAACAAATTAAAAAAATCTTCGCAAATGAGAAATATAGGAAATTTGTATCTATTTTTTTGTAAATTTTTAATTTCTGCTTACAGATTTTGAAAAACTAACAAAAAAAGAAAGACAGTTATACATCTTTCTTCATAATTGCACTTTTTATCGTATTTAGTACCGTATCATTTTCTTTTGATACAATATAGATAAAATAGCTTCCTATTTCAGTCTCCATTTTATTCTTGACAAGCTCATATTCCTCAGGTAAATATGTACTCCATTTTTCTTCTAGTTCTTTCATATATTGATTTAATTTTTTCCGAACAACTTCTACTTTTCCGCGTTTTGGTCTTACGATTACATAAAAACTAGCACTAGTATCTTTTGTTGGAATCACTGCTTGATATTCTGCGATATCTTTTTTTTCTAATGAAAATATTTTTGAAAATTGCTCTAACGATAATGTAGTCGTATTTTCAAACAATAAAGAATGCGAACTTTCTTCTACTTGCTTCCAAACCAACTCATTATCATCCGATAAGATATAAATTAAATATCCCTCATATTCTTTTTTCATAATATCTTGTAAGTGCTTTCTTTCTTCTTCTTTTGTATCTTCTTTTTCATTATATTCTTGTAGTAACGTTTCAAAATAAGAATCAATTTGTTTTTTTAGTAATTCTTTTTTATCTTCTGCTGGTTTTACTATAATATATGATGACATTGGTATGGTATTGATTTCTCTATTCTTCTCTTGTTTAAAAATAAGTGTTAATTTCCCATCTATTTTTTCAATGTATTCTGAATTAATGCCAAAATCTTTTAATCTTTTTTCATCTACTTCTTCTAATTCCCCAAAGGTTTCTTCATCATCTAATATTTCTCTTATCTTTGAAAGGTCTACTTTTACGGTTTTTAAGTCTTGTATTTCTTTTTCTACTTTTTTTAAGTCTATTTTATCATATACACCACAACCGGAAAATAAAACTAGAATACTGATACTACAAATTAAAAATAAAACTTTTCCTATTTTTTTCATTCATAATCCCTCTATATTTTGGTTTGCCATAGACCATGTAAATTGCAATAACTATAAACAGATTTTATTTTTTGATTGATTTGAAACGTTACTCTCGGAGTGTCTTCTACTTTTAAGTATTGAATCATAAAACCATTTTCTAATTCTAAACAAATCCATTTGATAGAGTGTTCTTCTGTCATTGGATGCTCAACTTCTCCAACATCTACAGTAACAGTTTCTCCCTCTATATTTACTTTTGGTAAATGTTTTTCTAATGCAGCATCAATACTAGCTGGAATGATTTCTTGCAAAGGTTCTCCACAACATAAAACGGGTACGTTTTTATCTTCTATTTTAAAAATAATATTTCCACAATGTTTACATTTATAAAATTTCATTTTATCACTACTTTTCTACATTTATCATTTTAAGAGAATTTTTTAGTTTTGTCAATAAAAAGAGTATCAATAATGAATACTCTTTAGTTTGCTTTTATCTTAGCAATATAATTATTTACGTTGGTAGACCAAGCTTTACTAGCCGCATATTTTGAATTCATTTGTTCAGGGGTTATGAGTCCTTGTGCATAATAATTTCGTGCTAGGTTCTCGATAAATCCGTAAATACCCTCGTCTAATGTTGGATAGTAACGATATGCTCCACCATTACATTTCACAGTTCCACCTTTTTGTCCTCCTACATTGTTGCATTGTTTTACTAGATTACTACAGTCCCATTTACAGCCTGTTTCTTCTAATACAATTGCAACTGCCAAATATGGATCAACTCCAAGTTCTAATGATATACTTGCAAATAAGTATCCTTTTCCTGATAAGGTTGAGTTTAAGGAACGATCCAATTTTGCAGATAATTCTTGTATCGTCATATTGTCATAAACAATATTTCGATCAGTTGCTTTGGGAGTTTCTTCTACTACTGTTGTATCTGCTAAAGCAGTTTTTACAACTTTTGTGTCTTTAAGTTCAATGTTTTCTAACTTAGTAGTGGCAATTTCTATTTTTTGATTTCTGATTGTATAATCTCTATTCATACGATTTCGTACAAACATACTTGCACCATAAATCATACAAAGAAATAAAAAATAACTTACTACTCGAACTTTTAGAAGTTTCCTCCACCTCGAGTCTGTTTTCACAAAAATTCACCTCTATTTTTCTTTAGGAAAACATATTCATCATAACAAAATAGAGAAATCTTGTCAAATTACTCGCAAAAATCATGGGTGGCAATTGCTGGATAATTTCATTATTTTAAGGTATTCTAAGAACCTGACCGATTCTTAATGTGTTACTTGTTAATCCATTCAAATTTTTAATTTCTGACACTGTTACACCATATTGATTGGCTATTTTCCATAAGCTGTCTCCACTTTTTACGGTATAGGTTTGCTCTTCTTGGCTCTCACTACTTGGAACTTTTAATACTTGACCAATAGTAAGATTATCACTAGATAAATTGTTCAATGATTTTAACGTATTTACACTAGTGCCATACTGTCTAGCAATGGTCCATAAACTGTCTCCATTTTTGACAACATAAACATTTTCACCTGTCACAGTTCCTCCGTCTATTTGTTCTTTTGGAATTGTAAGGGTTTGACCTATACTTAAATTGTCTCCTGTCAAATTGTTGGCACTTTTAAGTTCATTTACAGTAATTCCAAATTGATTGGCTATTTTCCATAGGCTATCTCCACTTTTTACTGTATAACTCGTTTTATCTCCATTGCTAGAAGTGCTTGGTACTACTAATACTTGACCTACTTTTAAATTATCATTCGTTAAATTGTTGGCTGATTTCAATTGATTAATTGTTGTACCAAAACGATTCGCTATTTTCCACAAACTGTCTCCATTTTGAACCGTATAGGTATTTCCACTTGGTGTTGTTGTTCCTCCTGTACTACGTGGAATCGTTAATACTTGACCGATTCTTAAAACATCGCTTGTTAAATTATTAGCGGCTCTAATTGCATCTGGTGTTACTCCAAATTGATTGGCTATTTTCCATAAACTATCTCCACTTTTTACAGTGTATGTATTCGCTGCTCCTCCTAATCCATAGGTTTGTTTAATTCCGTCAATTACTGCATCCACATATTTTTTATAATTTTGATTGACACGATTAATATCACTAGCATTATCTATAAATCCATATTCAACAATAATAGGTGTGGTATTGGCTGTTTCTCTAAGCATAAAATAATAATCTTTGGATGGATCACTAGGAAGTCTTCTTTGATAGTATTTTCTAGTGATTTGTCCTGCTTCACCAATATTTTCTAATATGTTTTTTGCTAAAGCATCACTATTTCTTAGAGCATAAATTACTTCGGCTCCCTCGGCTCCCGTTTGTTCTGTTCCTGCGGCATTTATATGATTGGAAATTACTAAAACATCTGGTGTATTTCCATAAGCATTTTTTACCCTAGTTGTACGTTCACTTGGTGACAAAGTTTCATCTGTTGTTCTAGTTAATGTTACAGGAATTCCTAATTTCTGTAACTCATCATACATATATTGTGATATTTTTAAATTTAGGTCTTTCTCACGAAATCCATTACCGACTGCCCCTGGATCGCTTCCTCCATGTGCAGGAATAGGAAAAGTCCAAATTTATTATTTCATTCCTATTTTTTCTTGTTCCCGTTTTTCTTTTTCTAATTCTTTTAAAGATTTTTTAGGTGTTGGTAAATCTTCTGGCATCGTTCCACCAAGTCTTTTAATAGTGTTTCTAACTTCTTGCCCTACTTCATAATGAG
>CAYYCR010000012.1:0-17748 GCA_964470385.1 uncultured Muribaculaceae bacterium
GTAAACCTACAGGGAATAATAATCTTTCCATTTTCATTTTCAATTCCATAAGCATTATCACGAAAAATCATTTTTACCCTGTTTCTTACTGGCCCATATGTTTCACTTTTCATAGAATTGTAAACTATTCGTGACTCTCCATCAAATAATATAATATTTTTATCTATCACTTCTATACTGGGATATTTTACTTCAATTAACTCATTCTGATAAGAATTGTAAAGTCCAAATACTTCTTTTTCATCTTTTAATCCTTTTATTAAATACATTCCATTTTCTATTAATTGTATCTCAACAATAGAATTTAATTCCTCTATTTCATACATACAAGGAATAATAATTTGATTTGCATCCAAATCTTTAATCCCATATCCTCCTTTTTCATTTTTCATCAATTCTAAATTTTTCATATATTTTTTTCCTTTCTAATTTACAACATTATTGATATAATCCATATGTTTTCATATACAAAAACACATCACGATCTAATTTGTCCTTTACTTTTTCACTGTTATTTTTAAGCAAGTAACGAATTTGTGTAGAAGATAATTCACTTTCCAAAATGGGAACAAATTCAATATGATTTTGATACTTCTGGTATTCTTGTTCCAACCTTACTTTATTATTTCCTCTACGAATCACTAGAAAATGATAATTTTCTAATAACAAATCTTTTTTCTTCCAATTTTTCATATCTTCTAAATTATCAGCACCCAGTACAAAATAAATTTCATCATTTGGATATATTTTTTTAAAATGTTCTAAAGTTTGATATGTATACTTGAGTTTACCCCCAAGTTCAAAGTCAGAAACAAGAAAACATTCATTTTTAGAAGCAATTATTTCTAACATTTCCAATCGTTTTTTTTCATCTATCAAATCCTTTTTCTCATATTGATTTCCAGTTGGAACAAAAATGATTTTATCTACATAATGTTTTTCAATTAATTCCTTAGCGATTACCTCATGCATTTTATGAGGTGGATTAAAACTTCCACCAAAAATTCCTATTTTCATGTTCCCACTTTCTTTCTTTTTTAAATTTATTGTTCTTTTTTATATGTTGGAATTACAAACTTATGAGCATTTTTTCGATGTAAATCTTCAATTTTTATTCTTTCTTCTTTTGAAACTGAATTTTTATCTTCCATATAATGAGCAATTGCTTGATAAGTAACTCCTAATTTATCTTCATCTGTTTGATTAGATAACCCGTCATTCGGTGCTTTATAAAGAACAGACTCTGGAACATGTAGCTCTTCTCCTAAGGCAATTACCTCATCTACAGTAAGATCTGCAAGTACAGAAATATCATGAACACTATCTCCACCTTTGGTAAAATATCCAACATAAAGTTCACACTTATTACTAGTGCCTGCTACCAAATATGTTTTTCCTTTCACTTTACTAAAAAGAGCTGCTAAGTAATATAAAGTAGACATTCTAAGACGTGGCTTTAAATTGATATCACTATCTTTACTCATTTCATCATCAAAATCTCCAATATTCTTAAGTTCTTCTTTGAATCCATCAAAAATAGAAGTTAAATCAAAATTGTAAAGCGGAAATCCATAATACTCACTTACCAATTTCGCATCCTTTTTATCACTTTCTTTAGAGTGACATGGAAGCGTTACTCCAATTACATTTTCACTTCCTAAAGCCTCTGTAAAAAGTCCTGCTACAACTCCACTATCTTTGCCACCACTAATTCCAATCACGGCTCCCCCTAAATGATTCTTTTTATAATAATCTCTAATAAAATCAATTATTTTTTCTTTTTCACGTTTCGCGTCAAATTTCATTTTGATAACCCCTTTCTATAAATATATTGTTTGGCTTTTTCTAATACAAATTGAGCTTGCAAATCTTCAATATAGCCTAGTTCAATAAGTTCCAAAGCTTCTTGATAATAACAAGTAAAATATCTTACAAACTCATCTGAATCTAATGATTGTTCTTTCTTTTTTATGGCACCTGTTCCTAAATAAGCATAATTATAGGCTTTGCTGATTCCAGGATCTTGATAGTATTTGGCAAGCAATTTATACTCCTCACAAGTATAGCCAGTTTCTTCTTCTAGTTCTCTTTTAGCAGCTTGTAAAGGTTCTTCCTTTTTTTCAATATATCCTGCTGGAAGGGAAACGGCTACGGTTTTAGAAGAACCCAATCTTGGTTCTACTACAAGTAGTGTTTCTCCCTCTTTGGTAATTGGTAACACAATGGCAGCACTTCCATCTTTATTTTGTTTTTTGAGTAATTCTCTTTTCATTACTTTTCCATTATTTAAATGATATATGGCTGGTTCAATCGTTAAAAATTTAAGATTAGAAGTAAGTGGTTCTACTTTTATAATTTTTAATTCTTCCATATATTGTTTTAATTCTTCTAGTTTTTGTTTTCTCATTTTGCACCTATTTTCTTTTGGTAAGATACTTGTTTTCCGGTATTACTTAAAATCAATTCTTTTTTGAGTTTTAAAAGTTCTTTGGTTAAATCAACATAGTATTTGTGTGGTTTTTCTAGTCGTTTTACTTCTTCATATAGTGTATCCATTTGTCTAGTACAATACTCTTTTCTATCTTTTAAAGATGGTTCTTTATAAACAAGTTCTCCATTTTTAAATATTGGTACTTGTAATTCTCTTACTTCATAATTAGAAATTGTAGTTCGTTTCCATTCTTCTACTGGATCAACGAGCGTAAAAGTATCTTTTGGTATCAGTTCTGTAGAGAGTGCTACTACATCTCCTAAGGCATAACCTGTTTTTTTATCATAAAAACGATATACTTTTTTATAACTTGGGTTGATGGTTTTGATTTCATCTTGACTCACTTTAATTTTAGGAATGATTTTTCCCATTTTTTCTAAGGCAACCAACTTGTAAACTCCTCCCAAACGATCTAGCGGAGAAGCAATATTATCTCCAATTCCATATGAATCAGCTTTTACTCCTTGACTATTTAAATCACGAATGGTTTCTGCAGTTAGTCCATTCGATAAACAGATTGTGGTATCTTTGTATCCTGCTTCATCTAACATACGTCTAGCTTCTTTTGATAGATAAGCCAAATCTCCACTATCAATGCGAATGCCTTTAAATGGTAGTCCATTTGGTGTTAAATAGGCATTGGCTACTTTAATAGCATTTGGAATTCCACTTCTTAAAACATCATAAGTGTCGACCAAAAATACGGTATTATCTGGATTATGTTTGGCATATTTTAAGAATGCTTCATATTCATTATCAAAAGCAGTAATCCAAGAGTGGGCCATGGTTCCTAGTGTTGGTACTCCATAATATTCTCCTGTTGCTTCATTAGAAGTTCCCAAGCATCCTGCTAAATAGGCATTTTTTCCTGCATCAATTGCAGCTTTACTATGGGTTCTTCTACTTCCAAATTCCATAACCGGTTTTCCTGCTTCTAATACAATTCGTTTGGCAGCTGTTGCAACCAAAGAGGCACTATTAAAGTGACTTAATAATAGAGTTTCTAAAATCTGTGATTCTATTACATTTGCTTTTACGGTAATCACTGGCTCATTTGGAAATACTGGTGTTCCATCTGGTATGGCATAAATATCTCCTGTAAATTTAAAGTTTTTTAAATACGCTAAGAAATCTTCACTATAAATTTTCTGTTTTCTAAAATATTCGATATCAGATTCATCAAAGTGCATATTTTTAACATCTCTAATGATTTGATCTAAGCCTGCCATAATGGTGTAGCCACCTTGAAAGGGATTTTTTCGAAAGAAAACATCAAAGTAAGCTTTCTTATCTTGCATTCCCTCTAAAAAATATCCATTTGCCATTGTAAATTCATAGCGGTCTGTTGACATAATTTCATTCATCTTAAATTCCTTCTTTCATATATTTTTTGTTTTTCTAATCTCTTATTTCCCTCTACAACAATTCCATTAAAATAGGGAATTGCCTCTGTATGTTCCATCATTCCATATCCTGTTGTTTCATTTCTCATCCCTGAGTCAAAAGAAATAGAAGTAACTTCAAAATTTGCCTGATCTAACATTGTAATAAATATATTTTCGATTTCTTCTTTTGTTAACGTTTGTTCAAACTGGCACTTTTTTCCTAAAATTGTTGTACTTCCTATTACTGAAAAAGTAGTTTGACATCCATCATATTCATACATGCCACATCCATATCTTTCTTTTTTACTTGTTATTATAGCTTTCACATTCTCATTTTTTTCTTTATAATATAGTTCTATAAATTCTACCATTTCACTTTTGCTCAATTTAATTTTCATATTGTTTCACCTTTCTCTTTTTTCTTTCTAATTGTTCTATCAAATTAACGCCTGCTTTTCGCATTCTTTCTAGTCCAATTTCGTTATAAATTTTTCTTTCATGATTTGGTCCATCAAAAGTTTCTACTAAGTTTACTGGTACTGTAATCGGTATAAAAATTCCGTTTTCCTTGTGAAAATGTGCTAAAGAAGTTGTAAAGTCTGCAACACAAATATCAGTACAGCAACCTACTACAATTACCTCTTCATACTCTTCATAATGTTTTTGATAAAACTCTCTAAACTTTGGTTCTAGAAAACCATTGGTCGTATTCTTAGGAATTACAATCATGTCTTTTTCTAATGGTTGTAATTCTGCTACTAGTTCACTTTCACTTGTTTCCTTTAAGCAGTGAACTGGATAGCTTTCAAATTCTTTATCATTCATTTCATGACAGTCTTTAAATGCTAAAACGGTATCTTTATTTGCGATACATTCTTGGGCCAATACTTTTATTCCCTCTGTGATATGGCCAATATATGGATCATGTAAATTTCCCTCATTTACAAAACCATTTACCATATCTACAATCACTAATAGTCTTTTTTTCATATTTTGTCCTTCTTTCTTTTTATTATTTTGTTAATAACATAATTTAAAATTTATCGATAGCTTTTCACTATCGTTTTTGCTTCTGTTTGGTAAGATTTTACGGAGAAAATGGATTTTCCAAATTCTGTCATCTGATAAGTAACACGAAATTGTTCTTCTAATTTTGAATCTGGTTCTTGTCTTTTATCAATTCTTCCAATTTTTAAATAATGTGTGGTTTCTAAACTAGGTCCATATATTCCAAATTCATTTTTGGTCTGTTGATACTGAACATTGCCTTTTTTACACTCATTAATAATATAAGCATGATTCTCTTCGAAATGGGAGTCAATATATTTTATAATATTATCTAAACAATCGTCTTTTTGATAAAATGTTTGTTCTAATAGCTCCCACTCATCGATTGTTAACGTTCCCTCTTTTTCTATGATAAAACCTTTAAATTTTCGAATAAAGTATGGATCGATGATATAAAAGATTCCCTCTTCATAATGTGCGTGAGTATCCAATAACGGTTCTAATCCGAATTGATTGAAAAACTGTTTTTGGATATTCAAATTTTTCCTTATCATATTTTGGCTTTCCTCTATCCAACTTTTTAGAAGTTTTAAATATTCTTTTTGTGACATTTTCTTCACCTCTTATTATCATTTTGTTAATATGTCTTTTTAAAAAATATCCAGATTGGCCTTTCTGTTAATAACATTATATGAAAAACAAATCCGTTTGTCAACTACTTTTTAACATTTTTTTAATAACAACATATTTTATCCTTAAAATACAAAGAAAAAAAGTTCAAAAAAAAAAGAAAATTTTTCATTCAATTTTCTATTTTCTAGTTTCATAATAATAATGATTTTCTGAAAGTTCACGGCTTACTTCCTCTAAATCTTCACATTCATCATATTCATTTAAACACTCTTCTATTTTAAAAAGTAAAGAAGATAACTCTGAGTAGTTTTGATAAAATATATGATACCTTTCTAAAATTTTGATTTGTGAATCTTTCAACATCATACCATTTTTTCTTTTCATATAAAAGTCATGGTTAATTTGTAAATCATCTACTAAGGTATCTATATTTACATCGTATCCTTTGATTTTCATTTTTTCTCTCCTTTATGGTGCAAACAATCTAATTGATCGAGTAGTTGTCTGGTTACTGCTGCACTTGGTTGACTGGTTTCTTCTATTTCATTATAAATCATTTTTTTCACTAATAGGAAAGGGACTTCTAAGGAATGTTTGTCCTCGTTTTTTAAAAAGAGGCGAATACGGGCATTTTCAAAATTAGCAATTGCTTGTTCTTTTGTTACTCGAGGATGATACGAATCAGATTTTTCATCCGTAGTCCACATATCCCCTTTACTAATTCCTACTTCGATAATCATTTCATAATGATCGAAATCGTCTTTTCCGTGCATTTCCATTTGTCCTACTCCTAAACAAATTAAAAAGCAATCTTCTTTTTGACTAATGATAATTCCCTCTTTTGATGGGGTTTGATACGAAGTTGCATTCTTAAAAGGAAATGTCATTAACACTTGATGTTGATTTAAAAAATTGGTTCTTGCTTCGTTAAAGATTTCACGATTTGTTATATATTGAATCATATTTAGAACACTATTTTCTGGTCCACAATTGGTAAAATAGTAGTTATCCATATAAAATTCAGAACTGAATACGCCTTTGTTCATTAAACCAATTTTCATAATATCTTTCATATCTAAAATAGTATATTCTTTTTCATTAATTAAATACAATTTTCCATCGGTTGAAAGTGTAATAATATAGTTTTTGTTTTGACAGGTCACAAATGCACTTGCAAGAGGAAATTCAAATGGAGAGAATAAAATACAGAGTTGCTTATTTTCATTCACGGCTTGATTTTCTTTATTCAATCTTCCATATTTGAATCGTTCATAATAATTTAGATTTCGAAAGACAGGGAGATAAGGGGTAAATTGATAAGCTGGCGTTAATTCATGACAATATCTACGAATAAAATAGTAAATTTTTGATTTTTCTGTTCCAATAAATCGATATTCATTGATAGAAAATGTCATTCCAGACATTCCTGTACCTTCTATTTTAAAAGTATGTATTTGTTCTCTAGTAAGGATTTTATAACATTCTTTATGAACGATGATAATTCTATCTTTACTAGTCCAAACAATTAAATACAGTTTTTTCATAGAAGCAGTGATAACACCTATTATTCCCTCTCCTTCTAATAATAGAGATAATAAACGAATATAAGCTTCTGCTACTTTATCAACATCTTTTAAAGCAAAAGGTTCTAATTTAGATAGTGTTGTTTCATTAAAGCTTTGATTGCTTTCAATGACAGGAATTGTAAATTTTATAAATCCTGTTGGAGCTGAGTAGTGAGCTGGGTTATCAACTCCTTTCATTTTATCCATCGTTTTATCTTTGGTTTCCACCATCAAATCCATTGTTTTATCTTTGACATCAGAAAGAGTACTCATTGTTTTATCTTTCATTTGTGCTACTTTTTCTTTTATCCCATTTTTTTCAATATAATCATTTGTTTGTTTTACTACATTTTGAAACATATCTTTTAATGACATAATAATCCTCCTTAATCATAGTAATATTTTATCCTTTTTTCTTCATTTGATTTTATAATTATCTACTAATTCTACTACTTATAATTCTACATTGATAGCCTGTATGGTTCTTGTTCTGTTCCTTTTCCTGATTTTATTTTTACGGCCCTTTCTAGATATAGGACTGGACGGACGCCGAAAGTATAGTATGCATTACGACTGTAGACATACCCCTCTGTACACACAGCCCACACACTAGACGAGATGCCACTATCCGACGTAATTGTCCATTGATGTACACTACTGTTAAATAGGTAATTATTACTGATACATGCATTATTTTTTTGGTTTAAATTGGTTGTTCTTTCACAACTGGCATTATTGGATCCATATCCAAAGTCTGTTATACTCATTAGTCCAATATACCCTAATGATGATGAACTTCTTTCTGCATCTTCAAAATTTTCTAATAAAGTTCCATTTATTTCTCCTCCCGTATACCATGTTCCATTTGCTATATAACCTCTACTTGTTTCATCGATATAATTTGTATTACTATAAAAGCTCGTCCCATTTAATTCTGTTTTTAAATCCGCTGGTCTATCCCAATTATTTGAACCATATGTTCCACCAGTCGTATCCCATCTTAAACCTGTACTATAAAAATTATTTTTGATTATTTTCATTTTTCCGTCTATCACACCTATAATTCGATATAAATGATTTTCATCACAAGTTTCATTCTCTGTTCCAAAACATACATAGTTATTGGGATTACTTCCTGCATATCTTGGATTTCCTAATTTATCTGTTCTAATGGAACCATTTTCTCCTACTTCAGCAGTCATTATTTCTTCTGTTAATATTCTTCCTGATGATTCTACTACAATTGTTTTATTTGCTATTACTGTATTTCCATTTTCTGTTACAGTACATTTTATTTCATGAGTTCCACTATTTAAACTACTCGTATTGGTTACTTCTACATTTCCATTTGAAGTATCTACACATCTAGCACTCCCCGACAACACATTAAAGTATTCTAATATGGACTTATCAAGTCCTTTTTCTATTGTTTCACTTTTTGAATCTTTTACTGAAATAAGAGGTAATTCACTTTCATTTGGTATTATACATGTATCTTTTTCATATTTGATTAATCTTACATTATTTTCCGTTTTTCCTTTTATCGCACACCACTCATTATTATGGATTGCCAAGCCTATTTCTCCACTTTTACTGAGTGTTAATATTCCACCTTTTGGTTTACTTCCACTATACGACAATTCATTTTTTGTTCCCTCTTCAAAGGAAAACACTTGATCTACTGGGTCAGTTTCTTCTAATATGGTCTCCGCAAAATAACTTTTTGCTGCTTCCATAATTCCATACACACTATCTTGGAAAGCACTCTTTCTAACTTTTGTTAATATACTTAAAATTATTGGAGTAGCTATAAGTGCTATTACTGCTAGTATTACAATTACAGCTAGTAACTCTATTAACGTAAATCCCTTTTTCTTCATTTTTTATACATCTCCTATTTTCTTTTCTTATTGTACCATACCTTAACTATAAACCACAACAAAAACGATAAAATTAAAAAAAGGATGTAAACATTTTTGATTATTCTACCAGTTAGTTGAAAGGAAATTTAAGTTATTTCAAACTTGTTTGCTAAACCAAGAAACTCATAGATTCATATCCATTTCTGAAACTATTTTACCACATAAATAAGTATTTTTACCATTACCACAATCTGTATTAAAATATTATCAATGTTTTCGACCATATATAACTTTAAAAATTTCATTTGCTTATTTTACAAAGAAAAACGAACCACAAGAGTTCGAATATTTTCAAATGAAGTAAGTAGTGAAATTATTTCAAACTTGTTCTCGATAACGAGAATTTAATAACTTAAATATGATAATAACAAATAATAGCAATACAATTTCACTACCTTTATAAATTATTGTGTTCCACTTAAAGAACATAATTCTAACATTGAAAAAGCCAAGCTAAAAACCCTTTTTTCTATTCCGATTTTATATTTTCTTTCATCAATGTTTCTACTGCATGATATAACTTTTTATTGGCTTCTTCTAATTCCATATTCGTTACTTTAAATGGTTTTCCATAGCGAATGGTTAAATTTTTACTTCTAAATTTGTAGTCTCCCGTAATTCCAAAAGGAACTAAATAAGAATCTGTTTTTTGAGCCATACTGACAGCTCCAAATTTAAAAGGAAGCAAAAATTCTTTTGTTTTATTTCTAGTTCCCTCTGGAAACAGCCCTACAGCCCCACCATCCTTTAAAACTTCTAAGGCTAAATTTACAGCTTGTTCATCTTTATGTTGTCTATCAACTGAAATACATCCCGTACCTTTAAAAAACCAAGCTACTTTTTTATTATCAAAGTATTCTTTTTTAGCCATATAATGGATGCCTCTAGCAGTTGCAATAATGGTTAAACACTGATCATATAAATGCTTATGATTGCCAACAATTAAAATGGAACCATTTTTAGGAATATTCTCTTTTCCAATGATAGTTGGATGATAATACCACTTAAAAATAGGGCCTAATAAACATCTTCCAATTCGATATAAAAGTGGTACTTTTTTATTCATCATCATCAACTCCAATATCACTTTGTAATTTTTTAAAATCGACTTTTCCAAGTTTTGTTTTTGGAAGTTTTTTTCGGTACACAAATTCAGACGGAACCATGTAACGTGCTAAATTCTTTTTACAATAGTCTTTGATTTCAGACTTTATAAATAATCCATGAAATCCCTCACGAAGAACAATAAAAGCTTTGGGTACTTCTTGCTTATATGGATGTGGAACCCCAACTACAGTACATTGTAATACTGCTGGATGAGACTCAATTACTTCTTCTACATGAGACGGAAAGACATTATAACCACTAGAAATAATCATCCGTTTTTGTCTTCCTTTGTAAAAGACAAAGCCATCTTCATCCATATATCCTAAGTCTCCAGTATGAAGCCACACATGACCATCTTTATGAACTTGCAAAGCTTCATTGGTTTCCGTTTCATTATTCAAATATCCCATCATTAAAGCTTTGGTATGAACACAAATTTCTCCTATTTCTCCTACTTTGCAAGTTTCTCTTGTGGAAGGATTGGTGATTTTAATATGGTTTCCTGGAAGTGGAATGCCAACAGAACCACTTTTATTTACATCATCTGCGGCTAAACAAACAGCAGCTAGTGCTTCTGAAAGTCCATATCCTTGAGTAATTTTTGCTTTTGAATGATGTTCTTTTAAATAGACATTTATTTTTTCTTCTAAGTTACTATTTAATAAATCTCCTCCACTTACCATATATTTCAAAAAAGATAAGTCCAATTTTTTTACATTATGATTACTGATAAGTGCCTCAAATAACGTTGGAACACCAAGAACACAAGTCGGTTTTGTTTTTTTAAATAAAATATCAAATTTTTTAGAATCAAATTGAGGAACTAAAATCGTATAACAACCTAGTGCTAAAGGAGTATGCATGAGTACACTGAGTCCAAAACCATGAAAATTTGGCATAATGGCAAGACAACAATCTCCAGCTTTTAGCCTTTTTAAAGCGATTTGTTCTTGCTTGGCAGCTAAAATAAAGGCTCTATTTTGAATCACTACATTTTTAGGGATTCCACTGGTTCCTCCACTATGTATAATAACTGCTGGAGTATCTTTTCCAAAGTTAGAAGTAATTTCCGTTTTTATTTTTTTCGATTGTCTTTGAAATTGCTTCCAACTCATAAAAATCTCACTTTTAGGATATTTTTGAATATTTTTCTTTTGCGTTAAAAGGTATCCTATTTTTATAAATAGATTCATAGAATCACTCGCTGATGTAAATATCACTTGTTTTACTTTAGTTTCTTTTATATTGTCTTTGATTTTATGATAAAAAAGATCAATCATTACTAAATATTCACTGTTGGTAGAAATCAGATTTTCTTTGATTTCTTCTTCGGCTGATAAGGGGTGCAACATATTCGCAATAGCTCCTAGCTTATTTAGTGCATATAGAGAAATTAATACTTCTGGTATATTAGGCATGCAAAGAGTTACGATATCTCCTTTTTTGATACCTAAACTTTGAAAAGATTTACTTGTTTTATCAATTTGGGATAGAAATTTTCTATAGGTAGTTTTCTTCCCAAAATATTGATAAGCTGTATAGGTAGGATATTTCATGGCACTTCTTTTTACTTGTTCATACATACTAATATTTGGAATTTTAAAGTTCAAATCCTGCTCTTTGTAATATTTATCCCAAGGTGCTGGTATTTCTTTTTTTCTTCTAAAAATGTCAAATATCGACATTATTAATCACCTCCTATTAAATCCCTTATGATTTGTTCAAACCTTGTTTTTTCTTTTTCTAAGTCGTTTGTAATAGAAACGGATGTTCCAAACTTTATGGTCAAGGTTTTAGAAAATAAAGTATAGCTTCCTGTTATCGCAAAAGGAATGATTTTCGTATTGGTATCTTGGGCCATTTTGAATGCCCCCATTTTAAAGGGAAGCATGTTTCCCTTTTCGGTTGTTCCTTCTGGAAAAATGCCAATTAATTTTTCATCGTTTAAGTAGGCCTCAGCCATAACCAAAGAGTTATGGTCTTTTTGTTTTCGGTTCACTGGAATTAGCCCCATATTGGCAAATATAATTTTTTTGGCCCCTTTCCATAGTTCATTTTTCGCTAAAAAATGGATTGGACGTTTGGTTGTACTCATTAAAAGTAAACAATCCAAATTACTGGTATGATTGCCAGCTAAAATGATTCTTCCTGTTTTCGGTATATTTTCACATCCTATTATTTTTGGTGTAAAAAGGAGACGAAAAAATACTGAAATAATGGGACGAACCATTTTATATAATAAAGATTCTTTTGTTTTCATATGTTACCTCAGTATTATTATATCAAATTACAGAAAAAAATAAAACTAACTTTGAAAAGAGATATTTAGATACGAAAAAAGAGCATATTTTCGCTCTTACTTCTTCGTTTTTTGATAGTCCTTATGGTTTTCATACGTTGTATCTTCTTCTATTTGTGATTTTTTTCCTGCTAATTCTCGAACCTTTGGATTGTTTCTTAATTTTCCTAATGCTTTTGACATATTTTGTCTAATTCTTTCCCGAGTTACCCCATATATTTTTCCTATTTGTTCTAGTGTCATAGCATTACCATCTTCTAATCCAAAGTATTTAATGATGACATCCGTTTCCCGTTCTGTTAAATTGCTTTCTTTTAATAATTTTAGCATGTCAGACTTTATTGATTTATCAACATATTCTTCTTCCATAGTGATATCTGAAGCAGGAATACATTCTCCAAGTTCTGTTTCTGAATCCTCTTTTAATGGCATATTAAAGCTAACAGTATCTAATTGAAGTTGACATAATTTAGAAGCTTCTTCAATTGTAATTTCTAATTTATCTGCCATTTCTGCTATCGTTGGCTCTCTATTTAGACTATTTTCTAATATTGAAAATACTTTTCGGTATTCTTTTACTTTATTATACATATGAACTGGAAGTCTTACATTTCTACCTTTTTGAGAAGCTGCACGTTCTACTGCTTGTCTAATCCACCATGTTGCATAGGTTGAAAACTTATATCCTTTGGTAATATCAAATCTGTCTATTGCCGCTATTAATCCTATGTTTCCCTCTTGAATTAAATCCAAAAGTGGAACGGTTAAATTGTAATATCTTTTAGCAATACTGACTACTAATTTTAGATTTTTATGAATGATTTCTTGTTTGGCTGATAAATTACCACTGTTATAAGAATGAAATAATTGAATTTCTTCCTCTTTGGTTAAAATGGAAAACTTTCCAATTTCTGATAAATACATTGTTGTACTATCTTCCTTATATCCATCATAAAATGGTGGTTTGATTTCTTCTGTTTCTTCTTTTATTTCAATATCGTTAATCATACAGTAAGTGGTTACAAAAGAACGAATGATTGGTTCTTTAAAGATTTTACCAAGTTCTTCTTTTTTTATTCTACCCATATTGATTTTTACAATGAAACTAAAAATTTTGTTGATTTGTTCGTTTGTTTCTAGTATTTGAATATAAGTATCCACGGTTGGATGATAATTCATTTTATGAAAAAAGAATTGTATTTTTTTTAATTTGCTCATATCTTCTTCTATATTGTTTGCTTTTGGAAAATGAAACTGAATATATTTTTGAATGATATTCTTAGCTTTTTGTTCATCTTTCATCCAAATTTTTAGTTCTTGTTCTAAACAATTTTGAAGAAATTGTTTCATTGATTCTGGTTTTTCTTTTTCATATTCAGAAGAATTTTTCTCTATCAATCTTTGTATCAATTTAAAAAATTCGGCATAGGAAAAATCTAAAAATTGATATTCCTCATATAATTGATTGATTTGGTTTTCCATTTGAACATATTTTTTATAATCCTGATGATTCATCTTTTCCATATCGTTTGCCTCCAATTTCTGTTTCATTTTAAAAACTCGGTTTCTTATTATACACTATATTTTATAATTCTCCAAATATTTTCATGAAAAAAAGAGTATTCACTCTATTTTATATTTTTATCATATTCAATATCAGTTACTTCATATTTTCTCCGTTTTGATATCGTGCTTAATATTTTAGTAGACATCCATCCTAGGATCGCTAAAACAAAGAAATAAATGACTCCAAATATGCTAAATTCTGGTGCTGTTTCTGTAAGAAGTCCAATAATGCCTGCCCCTGCACTCATCGATGTTACGATGGTTAAACTATCTACCGATTTATTGGTTACATCTTGTTTGATTCCCTCAAAAAGTTTCTGTGCTGATGATACATAGTTTTTTGTCATTCCCCACAGATATTTAATGTAATCTAGTGTATCTCTTAATGTTTCATAACGATATCCAGATATGGCCAAAAACTCGGCCAATTCAGAATCGCTTTTTGCTATTTTTTCTCTAGTGGATATATAAGTACTCATTTGATTAATTCTTCCCTCAATTAAGTTAATCGTTTTTGAATAACCCTCTAATTTTGTTGTAAATTTCACAATTTCTGAACCTTTAACATTCGTATTTTCCTTTACACTATCTATTTTTTCCCAAATAATTCTATGAATATTTAAATAACGATGTAATTGCCCTTTGAATTCACGAATAAATACTTGCTCTTCAATATAACGTTCTATATTATCAAGGGATTCTTTTTTGTTATTAATAAAATAGTATTTATCTCCCCTAATCACATCATATTTATCATTCACAAACTCAAAGTATTTCTGTTTTTCGGTTCTAGATAATAGTTCTGAAATATCGTCTTTCGTAGCTCCATCACAAACAATAAAATAAGGATACACGTTTTCTATATTGGCAAGTTCTTTCGGGACAGGAGCCCCTAAACTAAATAAATAATTAAAAGCCATTGATAATCTATTTTCATAATAATCTGTCGTATGTTCAATATCTGCAAATAAGGTGTCTTCACTTACATTCGTATTATTTAAAACAATAAGACCATCTTCAAAAATCTTCACTTTAATATTGAAAGCTGTTGTAAATTCAATATATTCTTCTCCTGATACCCCATAATCAATTTTTCCAATCTCTAACTTTTTTCGATATTCTAATAATTTATCTTGATCTAAGTCAAGCTGTGTTTTTGCATCTCTTAAAAAATCATAAATTTCTGATAGTTGTAGCATTGTTCTTTGAAACCAACCACCAATATAAATATTTGTAATTTTCATACCTTTAACTCCTAATCTATTTCTTTTGAAAAAAATGTTGCATCATTTTTGACAAATCCATATTGCTTATAGCAGGCATGTGCTGGCTTTCTAAAATTATTGGACCATAATTCCATCATAACACAATCCTTTTCTTTTGAAATTCGTTCACATTCTACTAATAATTTAGTGGCAATATTATGTCTTCGATATTCTGGTTTCACACATACATGATTTAAAATAGAATAAGTATTCATCTTTTCATACATAGTTGGTATCACTGTAATTTTAGCATGGGCTACCATTTTTCCATCTACTTCCCCTACCACATAAATTTGATTGGAATCTAACACAGTCTGTAAAAATATTTGTCTAGCATAATCGATATTCGTATTTTCGTTAAAACACTCATTGCATAATGTAATAATTGCTTCTACATCTTCTAATGTAGCTTCTCTAAATCTTACTTCCATATATTACTCCTTTTCTGTACATAGATACTGTCATATCTTAGTTTCATTATACACATTTTTTTTCTAATTTCCAAGGGTTATTTTCCAAAATAGACAAATTAGAGTTCTTTTAAAACAAAAAAGTAGACAATTGCTACTTTTCATTATCCAATTTTTTGATATACTTTTTCTTGTTTTTTTACTTCTATAAAATTGTTCTGATAACAGGTAAGTGCATCAGCAACTTTTTCTTCACTAATTCCTAATAAAATGGCAATGGCTTTATTTGAGAATGCAAAATCTTTAATGTAACCCATATGCAAGGACACAATTACAGTTTCTTGCTCTCCTAATTGCTGTATTAAGGATTCATATCCATTATATTTCAAAATCTCCACGATTTTTTTATAATCTGATTCAAATAATATTCTTTTGCCACGTACAAAAGAAACATTTTTTCCATTTTGACAAGCTTTTAACTTGGTTGCAATTTCATCTATCTTATATCCGATTCGGTAAGATTCAAGATTTCTCATCGATTGTTCTGGATTTTGAGTATAAATCGTAAAATTTTGAATTTGAGAAGAGTTTCTAAGGTCTTTTATTGCTCTTGAAAGTCTTTGTTCAATACGTTGGTGTTTTACCCCAAACATGTTTCCTATTTCTTTTAATCCCATCGGATTTTCATTATCTAATCCATAACGTGCTTTTAATACTTCAATGTCTTGTGCTGATAAGTTGCAATCAGAAAGTAACCGATTTATTTCCATTTGAAAATCATTAGTGATAATCGTATCTTCTATTAATTCTCCCTCATTTTCTAAAGTATCTTCTATTTCCAATTCTTCACTAATTTTAGTACTAGTACTAATCATATTATCTTGCCATTTTTGTAATTCGTAAGCTTGTTCAAATGAAATCTTTAAAGCTTCAGCAATTTCTTCTGGAATTGGTTTTCGTTTTAATTTTTGGGTTAATAGATTCTCCATTTTTTGATAATTATGAATCATTTTATGAAACTCACTGGGTAAACTAATACTTCTACTTTGACGAGGAAGCATTAATCGGATTTCTCTTTTAATCCATGGAACTGCAAAGGTCGAAAATTTTAATTCTTTCGTAACATCATATTTTTCAACCGCTTTCATTAAACCGATATTTCCCTCTTGTATTAAATCCAAAAAATCTATTCCACACCCTATAAATTTTTTAGCAATATTCACAACAAGACGCAAGTTATGTTCAATAAAGATTTTTTTGGCTTTTTCATTTCCTTGAATTACTTGTGTTGCTATCTTTCGTTCTTCTTCCTCAGTTAATAATGGGATATGAATCGCACTTAAATACATTTTAACAGAATCTAACGTTTCCATATCAGTATAGTCCATTTTTAACATATTAGAAAATTTAGTTAGGTCAATATCATCCTCTTTGTCTCCTATTTCATTTACTTTATATACCATAGTATAAGCTTCCATAAGAGTTAACAAATTATCACAATTTGTAATTTTCTCTAATTCATCTTTTATCACAGATTTTAAGTTTCCATCTATAATAGATTTTAAGGCATTCTTCACGATTTCATTTTCTTTTACGAGCTCGATACAGGTATAAGTCTCTAGTGTGCAATCAATTTCAGTAAGGAAATTACAAATTTTTTCCATCCTCTTTAAATCTTCCCAATGATTTTTTCCCTTTCGGAAATGGTTGTTTATATAATGACCAACAACAACACTTGTTTTTTTATTTTCTTTGAATTTTCTACCTACCATTTCATTTAAATGGAGTACAAATAAATTTCGAAAAAAGGATGTGTAATAGTGTAAATATGCGGATGGACACATAGAAATTTTTTCGGAAACTATATTTTTCATATAGTCTGAGAGTTGCTCTTTGGTAATATTCATACATTCATATTCTACGCTCAATTCTTCAATAACACTTAGTAGTTGTTCGTCATTCAGTAATTCTTCTATGGTAAGTTCTTTTTTTCTTGTCATATTTAATCCCCCCTATTATTCAGATTATCTGCTTTTCAATAAAAAGACACGTTTTCCATTATATCAAATTTTTAGAAAATTGCAAATTCAGGTCAAT